>CAJYHU010000199.1 GCA_913774655.1 uncultured Luteibacter sp.
TGCGCCTGGGCGAAGGCGGGCATCACGGGGATGCCGGTGTCATGCACGCGATCGGGCGGCAGGCCTACCGCCCGCATGCGATGGGCGATCTCAGGACTGGCCGCGAAATAGCCGGCCATGGCCGGCACCACCCACATGCGGTGCAGGTCGAAATCGGTGACCTGCAGGTAAACGGGCGCGGTGACCCGGCCTTTGCGGATTTGCCGCATCAGCATCTCGGCGGGAAGAAAGTGCGTGCACACGATGGCATCGGGGGCGAATTGCGCGATCGCCGTGCGCAGGCGGCGCGTGTTGAGCCGCTCGATGGTGCGCCGCATGCGCTGGGTGACGGCATCCGGGCGCGCGTCGCCGGTGATCCGGTAGAGCATGCCCCACAGGCGCGGGTAACGTGTGATGAGGCTGAGGTAGAAGTCGGCGTAGATGCGCCGGAAACTCGGCGGCACATAGTCCATCACGTCGAGATGGCGTGCTTCCACCGCCCGCCCGTCGGCGGCGAGCGCGGCGACCGTCGCGTCGAGCGCGTCCGCCGCGCGGACATGCCCGGCACCCGCGGACACCGACAGGAGCAGGATGCGCCGTTTCACCCGCAGTAACTGACCAGGAGCGCCTGCTGGGCGCTGTGGGGAAGCTCGCCGGTGGCCGGCTCGCGACGCGTGTAGCGTCCGTCGGCGCCGAGCAGCCAGGCCTGGGTGTTATCGCGCAGGTAAAGGTCGAGCGTTTCGGCGTAGACCCGGTCCGCGAGCGCAGGGTCGAGGATGGGCACGCCGATCTCGATGCGGCGCATCAGGTTGCGCTCCATCCAGTCGGCGCTGGCGCAGTAAAGCTCGGGCTGGCCGTCGTTGCCGAACCAATAGACGCGGCTGTGTTCGAGGAACCGGCCGACGATCGAGCGGACCCGGATGTTGTCCGACACGCCGGGCACGCCCGGCCGTAGCGTGCAGGCACCGCGGACGATGAGGTCGATGCTTACCCCCGCTTGCGAGGCGCGATACAGCGCCTCGACCACGTGGGCCTCGTTGAGCGCGTTGAGCTTGGCCACGATGCGACCCGTGCGGCCGTTGCGCGCGTGCTCGATCTCGCGCTCGATCCGGGCCATCACGCTGCTGTAGAGCGTGAACGGCGAATGCAGCAGGCGCTTGAGCTGGATCATCGGGCCGAGGCCGGACAGCTGCTGGAAGATCTTGTGGATGTCCTCACCGATCTCCGGGTTGGCGGTCATGAGGCCGATGTCGGTGTAACCGCGGCTGTTGCCGGTGTGGTAGTTGCCGGTGGACAGGTGCACGTAGCGCCGCAGCGTGCCGCTCTCGCGGCGCACGATGAGCATCATCTTTGCGTGCGTCTTGTAGCCCACCACACCGTACACGACCTGCACGCCGGCCTCCTGGAGGCGGACGGCCAGGCCGATGTTGGCTTCTTCGTCGAAGCGCGCGCGCAGTTCGACCACGACGGTGACATCCTTGCCGTTGCGCGAGGCATCCACCAGCAGGTCGACCAGGGGCGAATCCTTGCCGGCGCGATAGAGCGTCTGCTTGATGGCGAGCACGTCGGGATCCTGCGCGGCCCGACGCAGCAGGTCGACCACCGAGGCGAACGATTCGTAAGGGTGGTGCAGCAGCACGTCGCGGGTGCCGAGCACGTCAAACTCGTTCACGCCCTTGCCGAACGCGGGCGACAGGCGAGGCGTGAAACGCGGGTATTTCAGTTCGGGCCGGTCGACCTGGTCGTAGATCTGGCTCGCACGGATGATGTTCACCGGGCCGTCGCAGCGGTAGACGTCGGCGTCTTCCAACTGGAAGTTATGGATGAGCATGTCGGCGATCGCGCGCGGGCAATCCGCGCCGACCTCCAGTCGCACCGGGCGCGCATAGCCTCGGCCGGCCAGCTCTTCGCGCAGGGCGTGCGCGAGGTTTTCGACCTCGGTTTCTTCCACCACCAGTTCGCTGTTGCGCGTGACCCGGAACTGGTAACTGGCGCACACCTCGAAACCGGGGAAGATCTCGTCGGCGAACGCCTGGAGCACCTCGGCGAGGAAGACGAAATCGTTCGCGTCGCCGGAGACCTCGGCGGGCAGGCGGATGATGCGTGGCAGCGAGCGCGGCGCGCGGACCAGCGCCATGTGCCCCTCGCGGCCGAAGGCGTCGCGGCCCTTGAGCACCACGGCGAGGTTCAGGGTCTTGTTGAGGATCCGGGGGAACGGATGCGCGGGGTCCAGCCCCAGCGGCGAGAGCACCGGCATGATCTCGTTCTGGAAATAACCCAGCAGCCAGCGGCGCTGCTTGTCCGTCCAGCGGTCGCGGGTCAGGAAGCGGATGCCTTCGTTTTCCAGCGCCGGGCCCAGCACGTCGTGCCAGATCGCGTAGATCTCGGCCACGAGCTCGAGCGCTCGTTCGCGCAGCCGGGTCAGGATCTCGCCCGACGACAGGCCGTCGGCACCCGGCGTGGCGACGCCGAGGGCGTGCTTGTGCTTAAGCACGGCGACGCGTACCTCGAAGAACTCGTCGAGGTTGTTGCTTACGATCGTGAGGAAGCGAAGCCGCTCCAGCACCGGGACATCCGGATCGCGGGCTTGCGCCAGCACGCGGAAATTGAACTCCAGCGCGGACAGCTCGCGATTGATGTACAGCTCGGGGGCGTCGAGGTCGACGGCGTGACGGGGAGGCGGTGGCGTGGCTTTCATGGCGTCCGATGGTCGCGCATCGGTCATCGCGCCGCAAAGCGGCGCCGCAGCAAGCCGGCGGGACGCTCGTGCCATCCGGTCAGTACGGCACGCCCGCGGCGGCCGCCTCGGCCGCCTGCGTCCCGCGCAGGAGGCGATCGGGGCCGAACACGCAGGCGAAGGTGGACCCCTTGCCCGGCTCGCTCTCGATGGCGAGGCGGGCCTGGTGAAGGTTGAGCACATGCTTGACGATCGACAGGCCCAGCCCCGTGCCGCCGGAATCGCGCGAACGGCTCGACGACACCCGGTAGAACCGTTCGGTCAACCGCGCGATGTGCGCGGCCGGAATGCCGAACCCGCTGTCCTGCACCGAGAACGTGGCGCCGTCGCTTTCGGAGGGTGCCCAGCGGATGGCGATGCGGCCGCCGGTGGGCGTGTAGCGCACGGCATTGCTGACCAGGTTGGAAAACGCGCTGTGCAGGTCTTTCGGCGAACCGAGCAGGTCGATCGGCGCGACGACGTCGAGCGTGACGGTATGCCGCCCCTGGCTCAGCGCCTCGGCTTCCTTACGCAGGCTGGCCAGCAACGGAACCATCTGCACATGTTCGTCGGCCACGTGGTCCTGCGTTTCCAGGCGCGACAGCGTGAGCAGGTCTTCGACGATCTGGCCCATGCGCTTGGACTGCGCACGCATTTCGTCGAGCACCGGCGCCAGCTCGGGCACGTCTTCGGGGTCGAGCAGTTCGAGGTAGCCGTGGATCACCGTCAGCGGCGTGCGCAGTTCGTGCGACACGTTGGCGACGAAGTCGCGGCGGATCTGTTCCAGCCGCGTAAGGTGGCTGGTGTCGCGGGCCAGCAGCAGGCGCTGACGGCTGCCGAAGGGCAGCAGGGTAGCGGTGACGTGGCGGTTCGGATGCCCCGGCGCGGTGACGTCGTTGAGCGGTTCGCGTGCGCCGTCGATCCACCAGGGGGCCAGTTCCGTGTGACGCAGCAGGTCGCTCATGAGTCGGCCACGGTCGCGCGGACGCTTCAGGCCGAGCAGTTCCTCCGCGGCGTGGTTGAACCAGCGCACGTGTTGCGAATGGTCGAGCAGGACCACGGCGTCGGGGAGGGTCCCGGCCGCGCTGCGCAGGTCGCGCAGGCGGGAGGCGATACGGCGGGTGCGAGTCATCAGACGGTCACGTTCAGGGTGGGGCGTTACGGACGATTGCAACATTGGCCCCGACTTGTGACGGAACAGCGACAGCAGCGCGACGGTTTGCGCCACGGCGACCGCCGCCACGCCCGTCGACACCGAGCCCGCCACGCCGCCGGCCAGCGCGCCCAGGACAAGCAGCGCGGCGCAGGTGGCGGGCAATCGCCAGGATGTCAGGAAAGCTTGGAACATACGGATCGGCCGATGACAGTCTGGTGGGTCGCACCATAGCGCGACCGTACCGCGGCAGCCTAGGGCCGGCCCGCTGGCCTCAGGTATTGGCCGAGAAACGGTAGCCCGCGCCGCGGACGGTTTGCACCATCTCGTCGAGCTTCCACGGCTCCAGCGTCTTGCGCAGGCGGCGGATATGCACGTCGACCGTGCGCTCTTCGACGTAGACGCTGCCACCCCACACGTGATCGAGCAATTGCGCGCGCGAGTACACGCGCTCGGGGTGCGTCATGAAGAAGAACAACAGGCGGTATTCGGTGGGACCGATGGGCACGGCTTCCTCGCCGGCGAACACGCGATGGGCGGGGCCGTCGATCCGCAGGCCGCCCAGCTCGACCACGCCGGAACCGTCGTCGCCCTGGCTGCGGCGGAGCACCGCCTTGATGCGGGCGATCAGTTCGCGGGTGGAGAAGGGCTTGATGACGTAATCGTCGACACCCGCCTCCAGGCCGTTGACCCGGTCCATCTCTTCGCCGCGGGCGGTGAGCATGATGATCGGGATTTCCCGCGAGAGCTCTTCGCGGCGCAGCCGGCGGGCCAGTTCCAGGCCGCTGGTGCCCGGGAGCATCCAGTCGAGCAGGATCAGGTCGGGCACCCGCTCGGAGATGGCCATCTGGGCGGCGCGGGCGTCGGCGGCGTGAGCCGCGTCCATGCCCGCCTTGCGAAGCGCGAACGCGACCATGTCGCGAATCGAAGCTTCGTCTTCCACGATAAGAATGCGCTTATGCACGCGTTGGACCGCTCGTTGGCTGTGACGGTCATATTGCAGCCGGGCTCTGTTACACGGCAATGACAACCGTCACATTGTACGTCTCAGTTGACATGAGAGCGGTATCAATGGCTGCCGCCGACCGCCACCTACTGGCTGCGGCCGTCCGGGTTGTCGTCGGTGGCGACCCGTTTCTTGCGCAGCTCCAGCAGCAGCGGCGTGAGGTCGGCGATGCGGGCCTGGATGCGCGAACGCTGGTAATAATCCAGGTCGTTGCGCTTAAGCAGGCGCTTGAGCTGTTCCATGGCGTCGAACGGTCGTCCCGCCAGGTACGCGGCGTCGGCATACGCTTCGGCCGAACGCACGGTGTCGCCGGAGCGCTCGCTGGCCAGGGCGTAGGTGCGGTAGAAATCCGGGTCGCTGCTGTCGTCGAGCAGCGGGCGCAGCATGTTGGCGGCCTGACGGGCGTCCTCGGTGCGGCCGGTGCCCGCCAGCGCCTTGGCGTAACCGAGCAGCACGGCCCGGTTGCGCGGCGAATTGGCGTGGAGTTCCTTGTAGATCGCCATCGCATCGCCGCTGCGGCCGGCACCCATGTAGGCGTCGGCGAGCGCCAGGCGCAGCACCAGGCTGTCCGGCTGGCTGGTCAGGAGGGGCTTGAGCTGGTCGACGGCCTGCGTCGCCTGGTCGGTGCGGATCAGGGCCAGGGCGTAGCCGTAGCGGTTGGCGGCGTTGTCGAAGTCGCGACGCTTGAGGTTGGTGGCGTAGTAGGTCAGCAGGGGGTGGTCGTCGTTGGACAGCACCCGCACGCGTTCGCGCATCAGCGCGTAGGTATCCGCGGCGCTGTTGGCCTGCACCTTGCCCGTGGCGCTGACCAGGGTGGTCGGGTCCTTGACGAACAGCACCGGGGCGGTGTTTTTCTCCCAGGTGGCCTTGTCGAGCGTGGGCTGGACGGGACGATTGGCCATGCGCTGCTTGAGCGCGCCGGCGCGGGCCTTGGCATCGCTGATGCGGTCGAGCGTCACCGGGTGGGTCTGGAGAAATGCCGGGAGGGATTCCTGGCCCTGGCCCACGCGGAGGGTGTCCTGCATGCGGCCGAAGAAGGCCGCCATGGCGTCGGGGTCGAAACCGGCGTTGGCCAGCGTCTGGATACCGACGCGGTCAGCTTCGATTTCGTCCTTGCGGGTGAAGTTGATCTGGCGCTGGGCGAGCAGGCCCTGGCCGCCAAGCAGCACCGCCGGGGCGGCGTCGGCCCCCGCGCCGCCGGCCCCGGCGGCGATCGCGCCCAGGAGTACGAGGGCCAGGAGCGGGGCGTCCTTCTTCGAGGCTTCGAACGCCCGGTAGAGGTGGTTCTGGTTGATGTGGCCGATTTCGTGCGCGATGACGCCCGCCAGCTCGCTCTCGCTCGAGGTGATGTCGATCAGGCCCGCGTTCACGCCGATGTAGCCGCCGGGCGCGGCGAACGCGTTGATCTGGTTGTCCTTGACGATGAAGAACGTGAAATGGTCTTTGGGTCGCTCGCTCGCGGCCACCAGGCGGAAGCCCAGGTCGTTGATGTACTGGTCGAGCAGGGCGTCGTCGACGGTCAGGTCGAGCGCGTGCATCTGGCTGAGCATCATCGCGCCGTACTGGTCGGCCTCGCGCGGACTGATCAGCGCGTTCGCGGAGCTGCCCAGGTCCGGCAGGCGGATGTTGTCCTGCGCGCCCGCCGTGAGAGTGGCGGCGGTGCTGGCGGCGATGAGGGCGAGTCGTGGCAGGAGAGGGCGCATACGACGGGCGACGATACCATTAGCGGATGGCCCTGGGCGGGCGACGGGAATGGGACAGTCATCCGTCATGCGGGTTCGCTTGCTTGTAAAATCGGACCCGCGGCGCCATTTTGCGCCTATCGACGCACAGAGACACGGTTTTATGTCTAGCCCCGAGATCACCATCTATTCCACGGCCGTTTGCCCCTATTGCGTGGCGGCGAAGAATCTCCTCAAGGCCAAGGGCCTGGCCTGGGACGAGGTCCGCATCGACACCGACCCCGCCCAGCGCGACGTGATGCTGCAGAAGAGCGGCGGTCGGCGCACCGTGCCGCAGATCTTCATCAACGGCACCCACGTGGGGGGCTTCGACGACCTGGCCGCGGCCGACCGCGACGGTCGCCTGGCCCAGATCCTGGGGGCGGCGCACTGATGGCCGGCAACGATCGGGTCGAGGGGTTCACCGCTTTCCGCAAGCGGATGAACGAGCGGATCCTCGCCGAAGACAACCAGGTGGTGCGCCGCTTCTTCGCGCTTGACACCCAGACCTATCGGGACGGTGCGCTCGACGTCAAGACCAAGGAAATGCTCGGCCTGGTCGCCTCCATGGTGCTGCGCTGCGACGACTGCATCAGCTACCACG
>CAJYHU010000200.1 GCA_913774655.1 uncultured Luteibacter sp.
CCTACAACATCCTGGCCGGCGAAGGGCGCCACGTGGTCGCGGCGCTGCTCATCGAAGAGCCCGCACGTAGCGGTTAACAGTCGATTCGAGGTAAAATCGGGGGTTGCAGACCGGACTGCCCGCCGACTGCGCCACGCCTTGCCGGGCGTCGCGCACCGGTGGTGTCGGCTCGACGCGTGACCCGCTGGATGGGCGCTTGCAGGCTTGCCAAGGCCTGTTCGGCATCGATGCAGTATGGCATGCGCCGGCCGAACATGGCGGCTCCGCGTTTTTACTCGGGAACCCTCAGCGGAGAAAACAATTTTCATGGCGATCGTTGTCAACAAACCCATTCCCGAATTCGAAGCCAACGCCACCGGCGGCCTCAAGGTCTCGAACACCTCGCACCTGGGCCACGTGCTGGTGCTGTACTTCTACCCCAAGGACAACACCCCCGGCTGCACCACCGAGGCGATGCAGTTTCGCGACCATTACAAGGACTTCGTGAAGGCAGGCGCCACGGTGTTCGGCGTCTCGCGCGACAACATGAAGTCGCACGACGAGTTCAAGGCCAAGCTCGAACTGCCCTTCGAACTGATCGCCGACACCGAAGAAAAGATGTGCCACATGTTCGGCGTGGTCAAGAACAAGATCATGTACGGCAAGAAGGTCAAGGGCATCGAGCGCAGCACCTTCCTGATCGGGGCCGACGGCGTACTGAAAGCCGAATGGCGCGGCCTGAAGGTGCCGGGCCACGTCGACGAGGTGCTCAAGGAAGTCAAGGCGCTCAAGAAGGCCGCCTGAGCTTCGCGCTGCTCACTTTTTCACGCGTCCTGCGCCTGCGTTGGCGCAGCGCAACGCGCCGCAGGACCTGCCACGCGCGATGTGCATAATGGGTCCATGCCGTTGAGATTCACGACTGCATCCCCCGAACAAAGCCGCTCTGGTCTCCAGGCGGCTTTTTCGTTTTTCAGGCCCCACGCGCTGTCGGCGCACCATCCCGCGAGTACCACCGCCCATGCCCCTGCCTCCCGCCCCCACCCGACGTGCCGCCCTGCTCTCGCCGGAAGCGCTCGATGCGCCGGCGCGCGCGGCGCCAAAAAACGGGCGCCGTCCGGCCGCTGAGCGGCATTCGGACGACCCGCGGACCCGGGGAGGCCAGGCGCTCGAACTGTTCGACGATCGGCGCGTGGTCGACGCCGGCGGCAGCGACGACCTGCGCGCGCCCTCCTCCCGCGCCCGGCCGAGTCCTTCCGATGTGGCGGTCGAGGCACCGGTCGTGGCGCCTGCGCCGCGTCCTGCTGCCGAGCCGCCCGCTCGCCCGAAGCGGGCCAAGAGCACCGGCCCGGCCAAGCTCTTCGTGCTCGACACCAACGTGCTGCTGCACGACCCGATGAGTCTGTTCCGCTTCGAGGAGCACGACATCTACCTGCCGATGATCGTGCTGGAGGAACTGGACGGCCACAAGAAGGGGACGACCGAGGTCGCGCGCAACGGCCGCCAGGCCAGCCGGACGCTCGACGCGCTCGCAGCCGCCCAGGGCGCCGACATCGCCAAGGGCCTGAAGCTCGACGCGACCGGCCACAAGGAAGCGGGCGGCAAGCTGTTCTTCCAGACCGAGCCACTGGCCTACACCCTGCCCACCAGCTTGCCGCAGGGCAAGGCCGACAACCAGATCCTCGGCGTCGTGCAGGCACTGCGCGAATCGCACGAGAAGAACAGGAGCGGTGCCGACCGGCGCGAGGTCGTGCTGGTGTCCAAGGACATCAACATGCGCGTCAAGGCCCGCGCGCTGGGCCTGGCCGCCGACGATTACCAGAACGACAAGGCGCTGGAGGACGGCGACCTGCTGTACTCCGGCTCCTTCGCGCTGCCGCCCGACTTCTGGACGCGCCAGAGCAAGACCGTCGAGAGCTGGCAATCGGGCAGCAGCACCTTCTACCGCATCAGCGGGCCGATCGTGCCCAGCCTGTACATCAACCAGTTCGTCTACTTCGAGGCGCCCGGCGAGCCGAGCATGTACGCGCGCGTGACCGAGATCCGCGAGAAGACCGCCGTGCTCAAGACGCTGAAGGACTACGCGTCCGGCAAGAACGCCGTGTGGGGTGTGACCACGCGCAACCGCGAGCAGAACTTCGCCATGAACCTGCTCATGGACCCGGACATCGATTTCGTCACGCTCACCGGCACGGCCGGCACGGGCAAGACGCTGATGGCGCTGGCCTCGGGCCTGACGCAGGTGCTGGACGACCGCCGCTACACCGAAATCATCATGACCCGCGCCACGGTGAGCGTGGGCGAGGACATCGGCTTCCTGCCCGGCACCGAGGAGGAGAAGATGGGCCCATGGATGGGCGCACTCGACGACAACCTCGAGTTCCTCGCCAAGGGCGACGGCTCGGGCGCCGGCGAGTGGGGCCGGGCGGCGACCAACGAACTCATCCGCTCGAAGATCAAGATCAAGAGCATGAACTTCATGCGTGGGCGCACCTTCCTGAACAAGTACGTGATCATCGACGAGGCGCAGAACCTCACGCCCAAGCAGATGAAGACGCTGGTCACGCGCGCGGGCCCGGGCACCAAGATCATCTGCATGGGCAACCTCGCGCAGATCGACACGCCCTACCTCACCGAAGGCTCGTCGGGCCTGACCTTCGCGGTGGATCGCTTCAAGGGCTGGCCGCACAGTGGCCATATCACGCTGGCGCGCGGCGAACGCTCGCGTCTGGCCGACTTCGCGAGCGACGTGCTCTGAGCTGAGCCTGCTACGCTTTTCATAGCAGCCTGCGCACGCCCCATGGGCGCCGCAGGCTCTTTTTTGCCCGAACGACGGCCGTGGCGCGACGACGTCTGCCAGCCTCCTGACAACACGCTGTCAGGAGCCCCCGCGCAGCATGCAGCCTTCATCAACTCCCGGAGAAGCTCCATGCACAGCGCGAACACCTGGTTCGAAATCCCCGTCACCGATCTGAAGAAGTCGCAGCGCTTCTACGAAGCCGTTCTCGACCGCCCGATGCGCGGCACCGAGGACCTCGGCGGCGACGCGATGGCCGTATTCGCGCACGAGAAGCCGGGTGCCGGCGGATGCATCGTCCATCGCCCTGTACACGCGGGCGGCAACGGCGGCACGGTCGTGTATCTCGACTGCGCACCCAGCGTCGATGCTGCGCTGGCGCGCGCGCAGGCGGCGGGCGGCAAGGTCGTGGTCGGCCGGACGCTGATCGCGCCCGGCATCGGCTACTTTGCCCAGGTGCAGGACCTGGATGGCAACCTGGTCGGCCTGCACTCGGCGGACTGAACATGCCGATGCGCCTGCCTTTGCGGCTGTGCCTGGAGGCCCACGATGGCACCACTGCCGGTCGTCGGGCCGGCCCCACCGACCGCGCGCCACGCAACTGGATCGCCGTCGCGAGCGCAGAGCACGCGCGCCGGGGCCGCGACCATACGCCGGCGGGTTTCATGCAGGTCGGCCACGGCAAGGAAGCGCCGCTGCGACGCATCGCACCGGGCGACCGCGTCACGTACTACGCGCCGTCCACGGCGCTGGGCGGCAGGGACCGACTGCAGTCCTTCGTCTCGCTGGGCGTCGTGCTGCCGGGCGTGCCGTACACGGTCGACATGGGCAGCGGCTTCGTCCCCTGGCGGCGCGATGTACGCTACCTGCCCGCGCACGATGCACCGATCGGCCCGCTGATTCCTCGTCTGGCCTTCATCGACGATCCGTCGCACTGGGGCTCGAAGTTCCGCTTCGGCCTGGTGGCGATCGGCGATGGCGACATGCAATGCATCGCGCGGGCCATGGGCGCGGACCTGGCCGCGCTGGCCCTGTAGCACCGCCCATGATCGACGCCTGTCCACCCACCGCCCCTTCGCCATGCGCCGCGCCGACCGCCTGTTCCAGATCGTCCAGCTCATCCGCGGCCGCCGCCTGACCACGGCGGCCTTCCTCGCGCAGCGGCTGGAGGTGTCGGAGCGCACGGTGTACCGCGACGTGGCCGACCTGCAGCACCAGGGCGTGCCGATCGAGGGTGAGGCGGGCGTGGGCTATCGGCTGGGCGACGGCTTCGATCTGCCGCCCCTCATGTTCACGCAGGACGAAGCGGCCGCGCTGACGGCGGCGGCACGGCTGGCGCAGAGCTGGGTCGACCCGGCTCTGGCCGCGGCCATCGACAGCGCGCTGGGCAAGATCGTCTCGGTGCTGCCGCCCGCCGCGCGGGTGTCGGCCGAAGCCGTCGCGCTCTACGCGCCAGCGTTGGGCATGGATGCGGGCACGCGCACGCACCTGCAGGCGCTGCGCGAAGCGGTGCAGGCGCGCCGCAAGCTCAGGCTGGCCTACCGCGACGAGGCCGGCGCACCGAGCGAACGCACCGTGCGGCCGCTGGGCTGCTTCTACTGGGGCAAGGTGTGGACGCTGTCGGCCTGGTGCGAATTGCGGCAGGACTTCCGAGGCTTCCGGGCCGACCGCATCGACGCGCTGCAGGTGCTGGACGAGCGCTTTCGCGACGAGCCCGGCAAGACCCTGGCCGACCTGCTGCGACGGGTGCGCGCCGAATTCGCCGACCGTCCGGCATCGACGCTACAGAAAACATAGCGCCTCGCGCAGTCAGGACGGGCGCGACAGGCGCCTTTCTTCAATAAAAACGCTGCCCGGCAAGCGGCGCGCCGACGCTTCAGAAGTCGTCGCCGCCGCCCATGCCGGGCGCCAGGTTCTCGAACTTGGTGAGCGGCTTGAGGAAGGCCAGCTTCACGGTGCCGGTCGGGCCGTTCCGCTGCTTGGCGATGATGACTTCCGCGACGCCCGGCTCCTTCGAGTCCTTGTTGTAGTAGTCGTCGCGGTAGATGAACATGATCACGTCCGCGTCCTGCTCGATGGCGCCGGACTCGCGCAGGTCGCTCATCATCGGGCGCTTGTCCGTGCGCGACTCCACGCCGCGCGAGAGCTGCGACAGGGCGATCACCGGGCACTTCAGCTCCTTGGCCAGCATCTTCAGGCCGCGCGAGATTTCGCCGACGGCCGTGGCACGGTTCTCGTCCGCCATGCCACCGGACACGCTCATCAGCTGCAGGTAGTCGACCACGATCAGGCCCAGCTGGCCGCACTGCCGTGCCAGGCGGCGCGCGTTGGCGCGCAGCTCGCTGGACGTGAGGCCCGGCGTCTCGTCGATGTGCAGCGAGATGGTGCGCAGCTTCTCGATCGCCTCCGTCAGGCGCGGCCATTCCTCGTCGGTGAGCTTTCCGGTGCGCAGATGGCCCTGGTCGATGCGGCCGATGGAGCCGACGATGCGCACCGCGAGCTGCGCGGCGCCCATTTCCATCGAGAACACCGCCACCGGCAGTCCCTCGTTGAGCGCCACGTGCTCGGCGATGTTGATGGCCAGCGAGGTCTTCCCCATCGAGGGGCGAGCGGCCAGCACGATCATGTCGCCGGCCTGCATGCCCGAGGTCATCTTGTCGAAGTCGTAGAAGCCGGTCGGCACGCCCGTGATGTCGTTCGGGTTGTCGGCCATCTCGGTCACGCGGTCGAGCAGCTCGACCACCAGGGAATCCATGCTCTGGAAGCCCTGCTTCATCCGCGAGCCTTCCTCGCCGATGTTGAAGATCTTCTGCTCGGCTTCGTCGAGGATCTTGTCGACCGCCTTGCCCTGCGTATTGAAGGCGTTGGTCGCGATCTCGTCCGAGGCGGAGATCAGCTTGCGCAGGATCGAGCGCTCGCGAACGATCTCGCCGTAGCGGCGGATGTTGCTCGCGCTCGGCACGTACTGCGCGAGCGAGTTGAGGTACTGCAGCCCGCCCACCTCCTCGGCCTTGCCGAGGTTCTGCAGCTGCTCGTAGACGGTGATGACGTCGGCCGGCTTGTTGGCGTTGATGAGGCCACCGATGGCGGCGTAGATGAGCTTGTGCTCGTGGCGGTAGAAGTCGCCGTCGACCAGCAGGTCGCCCACGCGGTCCCAGGCACCGTTGTCCAGCAGCAGGCCGCCCAGCACGCTGGATTCGGCCTCAAGGGAGTGGGGGGGGATGCGAAGTTGGGCGACCTGGCGATCCGGCGGATCGTTGTCGGCGTAGGAGAAGACGGCGGACATGGAACCTTGCATGCTATGCCTCACACACCCTGCCGTGTGTGGACAACGCTGTGTAAAAACGGTGATCTTCCGGTGCAAGGCCAGGGACAACCGGGGCCACAAAAGCACAAGCCGCCCTGGGGCGGCTTGTGCGTTCGACGCGGGGAACATTGCGAAACCGGCTTGGCCGGGTCGCTGATGTTGCCCCCGGTCGAGGGTTGGCGTAGCGGCATGAGCCGCGCAGCCCTGGGGGCGAGCAACAGTTAAGCCGTCTCGCCGTACACCGTCACGGTGATCTCGACCACCACGTCGGTGTGCAGTTGCACGGACACGGTGGTTTCGCCGACGGTCTTGATCGGGCCGTTGGGCAGGCGCACC
>CAJYHU010000201.1 GCA_913774655.1 uncultured Luteibacter sp.
GCTTGAGCCCGGTGATGAACAGGGACACGACCAAGCCGACCTCCGTGACGGCCCTGAGCCAGCTGGCGCTTTCCGTGGTGAAGCGCAGGTGGGCCAGGCCCAGCACGGCCGGCCCCATGATGACGCCGGCGGTCAGGTAGATCGCGAAGGACGTGATCGGGCCACGCCGGATCCATCCGGCAGCCGTGGAGGTGCCTGCCAGAAGAATACTGAGGAAGATGATCCAGCCGACGTAACCCATCCGGCGATCATCGACAACACGTCATGAATGTGCCGAGAAAATCGCTGAACGCCGCGATCGTGATCGAGCAACGCTGCCGTGTGGACGGGCTGGCGAAGAAACCCACGGGGGAGCCTTCGCAAAATGCAGCCCAAGCGCGCCAGGCCGAGGAGCTGACCCGCCTGACGCGCCGGGCGGCAATCCGGGGCCCACTGCCAAGTGATTTACCCTCGGAACCGGGATCATACTCCCCTGGGAGCGTGACCGGCCAATGGCAGATAAACGATCACTCAACTTTCTTTACTTATTTGGCTAAATCAAAGACTTAACGAAATTTTTTCAAGTTGCTTCTATTACTTTACCCGGGCGAACGCCGTGTTCATCCACGCTGTCGGAGACGGCTGTGGCGGTAGCTGTAAGCGAAGTAGATGACGATGCCCAGCAACGTCCACACGCCCATCAACACCCAGTTGCGCACACCCATCGACCACAGCAGGAAGATGCAGCTGATGACGCCGAGCGCGCAGGTGACGGGCGCGAACGGCACCCGGAACGAGCGCGGTATCTCGGGCGCCGTTTTGCGCAGGATCAACACGCCGATGCACACCGCGCTGAACGCCACGAGCGTGCCCATCGAGGTGAGGTCACCGAGCAGGTTGAGCGGGAACACGGCCGCCAGCGCCGCGATGCCGACGCCGGTGATCAGCGTGTTGATGTGAGGCGTGCGGTATGTCGGATGGATGGTGGTGAACATCTTCGGCATGAGGCCATCCCGGCCCATGATCATGAAGATGCGCGGCTGCGCGATGATCATCACCAGCACCACCGACGACAGGCCGATGAGCGCGCCGACTTCGACGACGCCACGCAGCCAGCCCAATTCGGGATGGTTGCGGATCGCCGTGACCACGGGTTCGGACGTGCCCAGCTCACCGAACGGCACGAGGCCGGTGAGCACCGCGGCCATGGCGATGTAGAGCACCGTGCAGATCGCCAGCGAGGCGAGCGTGCCGATCGGCATGTCGCGCTGCGGGTTTTTCGATTCCTGTGCCGCTGTCGACGTGGCCTCGAAGCCGATGTAGGCGAAGAACACCATGGATGCGCCGCGCAGGATGCCCGACCAGCCGTACTTGTCGCCGCCCTGGTTGGCGGGAATGAACGGATGCCAGTTGGCGGTATCGATGTGGCGCGCGCCGACCACGATCACCACGATGATGAGCGCCGTTTTGAGCAAGACCATCGCCATGTTGAGTCCGGCCGACTCGCGGATGCCGACGTAGCAGAGCCAGGTAAGCGCCAGGGTGATGCCGACGGCGGGCAGGTTGAATAGCGCACCGGTCGTCACGAGGTGCCCGTCGACGAAATCGAGCGGGGCATTGGTGAGCGCGGGAGGGATGTGGATGCCGACGTGGTCGAGCAGGCTCACGAAGTAGCCGGTCCAGCTCACCGCGACGGCCGAGGCGGATACGCCGTATTCGAGGATCAGGTTCCAGCCAATGAACCAGGCGGCGCCTTCGCCGAGCGTGGCGTAGGCGTAGGAGTAGGCACTGCCGGACACGGGAATCAGCGAGGCGAACTCCGCGTAGCACAGCGCCGTGAACACGCTGCAGATCGCCGCGAGAATGAAGGACAGGATGATCGCCGGGCCGGCATGTTCCGCCGCCGCGACGCCGGTAATGACGAAGATGCCGCCGCCGATGACCGCGCCGATGCCCAGCGCCGTGAGACCCCATGGGCCGAGGGTGCGTCGCAACGCGGGACCGTGCGCGTCGTCGGCTTCGGCTTGGGGGGCTTTCTTGACGAGTAGCTGCTTGAGCATGGACGGCCTGGCATGACGGAAGCGGAAGGAAAACGGTTCAAACGCGAAGGCCGGCGGACGTCCCGCCGGCCTTCGCGAGGGGTGTCGAATCAGCCCAACGACTTGCGCAGCTTGCTGTGCGCGTACCCGTAGCCGAAGTAGATCAGCTGGCCGATGACGATCCAGCCCACCATGAGGCGCCAGTGCTCCTCGAATGCCTGCCAGAACAGGTAGAGACAGGCCAGGGTGCCGAGGATGGTGATCGGCCACACCATCGGCACCCGGAAGCTGCGCGTCAGCTCGGGGCGCTTGTAGCGGAGGATGAGCACGCCCATGCACACCGTCGCGAAGGCGAGCAGGGTGCCCATGGAAACCAGTTCGCCCAGCACGCTCACCGGGAACAGGCCCGCCATCGCGGCGGCGGCGACGCCTACGATCACGGTGCCCACGTGCGGGGTGTGGAACTTCGTATGCACCTTGGCCATGGTCGGCGGCAGCAGGCCGTCGCGCGCCATCGAAAAGAAGATGCGTGGCAGGCCCATCAGCATCACCAGGATCACCGACGACAGGCCGGTGATCGCGCCCAGCACCACAATGGCCTTGAGCCAGGACAACTGCGGGTAGAGGCCCAGCGCGGTCGCGACCGGTTCAGGTGTGTTGAGCATGCGGAACGGCGCGATGCCGGTCAGCACCAGCGACACCGCGATGTAGAGCACCGTGCAGATGGCGAGCGAGCCCAGGATGCCGATGGGCATGTCGCGCTGGGGGTTTTTCGCTTCACCGGCGGCCGTGGACACCGCATCGAAGCCCACGTAGGAGAAGAACACGATGGTCGCGGCGCGGAAGATGCCGCCCCAGCCGAAGGTGCCTTCGCCTTCCGCCGGGGGGATGAACGGATGCCAGTTCGCCGGATTGACCAGGCGGATGGCGAACGCGAGGAACAGCAAGATCACGGTGACCTTGATCGCCACGATGATCGAGTTGACGAAGGCCGACTGCGTGATGCCTACGTAGCACAGGCCCGAGAGCGCGGCGACGATGATGACGGCAGGCAGGTTGATCAGCGTGCCGGTGGCCTGGATGTGCCCTTCGACGAACTGGAACGGTGCCGACGAAAGGGCGGCCGGGAGCGTCACGTCCGAACCGATCATCTGCCCGACCAGGCCCAGCAGTTCGTTGAAATACCCCGACCAGCCGGCGGCGACGGTCGCCGCGGCGAAGAGGTATTCGAGCACGAGGTTCCAGCCGACGAACCAGGCGACGTATTCGCCGAGGGTAGCGTAGGAGTAAGAGTAGGCGCTGCCGGAGACCGGGAGCATCGCTGCGAATTCCGCGTAGCACAGGC
>CAJYHU010000202.1 GCA_913774655.1 uncultured Luteibacter sp.
GTGGCGCGCGGACCAAGTAGACTCGGGGTTCGCCACCATCGTCGATGCCTATGTTCGTTTCGTTGCCCGCCATCCTGCGTGTCCCCCTGGCCTGCCTCCTGGTGCTGGTCAACACGGTGTGCCACGTGCTGCCGTTGTTCGCCTTCACCCTCGTGCGCATCGTGCTGCCGCTGCCCGCGGTGCGACGCGCCAGCGCCGCGATCCTGGTGCATATCGCGGAGAGCTGGCTGACGGTGAACGGGTGGCTGTTCGACCAGTTCACGCCGACGCGCTGGTCCGTCGAGGGCCTGGACGGCCTCGGTCGCCACGAGAATTTCCTGGTGATCAGCAACCACCAGAGCTGGGTCGACATCCCGGCGTTGCAGAAGGTGTTCAACCGGCGCATCCCCTTCATGCGCTTCTTCCTCAAGAGCGAGCTGATCTGGGTGCCGTTGCTCGGTCCCGCCTGGTGGGCGTTGGACTTCCCCTTCATGAAACGCCATTCGCGACAGCAGATCGAGGCGCGCCCCGAGCTGCGCCACCAGGACCGCGAAGCCACCCGTCGCGCCTGCGAGACGTTCCGGCGCGTGCCGGTGTCGATCATGAACTTCACCGAGGGCACGCGGTTCACGCAGGCCAAGCACGACGCCCAGCAGTCGCCGTATCGCCACCTGCTGAAGCCGAAGGCCGGCGGCGTGGCCTTCGTCATTGACGCGATGGGCGACACCATCACGCACATCCTCGACGTCACCATCGCCTATCCCGGCGGTCCCGGCACCATGATGGACATGATCGCGGGCCGCGTGCGCGAGGTGCGCCTGCATGCGCGTCGCCTGCCGATCCCCGAGGCAATGCGAGGCGACTACGACGGCGACGCGGCCTTCCGCCAGCGGTTCCAGGCGTGGATCAACCAGCTGTGGATGGAAAAGGACGCGCGCATCGCCGCGATGCTCGGCCCGGCGTAGGGTGACCGGGCGCGCTAGCGACGGGCCGCGGGCCGCCGCTTGCGCGCGCGCCAGAACAGGAAACCCGTCACCAGCAAGCCCATCGGCAGCACGCCAGTCACGCAGGCGACGACGCGCCAGGTCATGCCGCCGACGGCGCCGGAATGGATGGGAAACAGGGCGTTGGCCAGTCGTGCGCCGGTGCCCAGCCGCGTGGCGTCGTCGCCACCCACCACGCGTGCGGTGGCCGGGTCCAGCCACAGCGTGCTGCGCCCGGCCGGATTCCATTCGCCCGGGCGGCGCAGGCGCACGGCGATCGTGCCGCTGCCCCGCGCCGGGAGCATGAGGCGTGTCAGTTGCGCATCGGGCGCCGCGGCCTGGGCGTGGGTGAGGATGGACGGCCAATCGATCGCGGCCGCCATCGGCAGCGTCGGCGGCCGTGCGCCTTTCTCGCCGAACATCGCCATGAGGCCCGTGCGCACCGCGCCCCGGTACGCCATGGTGGTGCCGGTGCCGATCATCACGATCAGCAAGGGCAGGGCGGCCACGCCGATGAAGCGGTGCAAGCTCGCCCAGCGCAACACCGGCGGGTTCGCGTGCGGCTTGAGGTGCTTCAGGGCGCGCTGGCGTCCCGGCCAGTAGAGCCATACGCCCGAAAACAGCATGAAGAGCCCCGCGAACGCGACCACACCCAGCACGGTTTCGCCGGCGGCGCCCGCCAGCAGGTGGGTGTGCCAGTCCATCAGGGTGAGCAGGACGTCATCCGACTTGACCCGGTGCAGCAGCAGGTCGCCGCTGCTGGCGTCGAAGTAGTATCGATCGCCGCCTTTCGCACCGGCCGCCCAGACGGGAAGGTCGGCATCGGGCAGGGAGAGGCCGCGCAGGTCGTTGGCCAATGGCGATGCGAGCACGTGGGCGAGGGCCCGGCCCTGGGCTGCGAGGTCGGGCAGGGGACGCGCGGTCAGTTCGGGATGGGCGGCGGCGAACAACGGCTCGTCGAAGATCAGCACGCTGCCGGAGAGCGCGACCAGCGCCAGCACGAGACCCAGGCTCAGGCCCAACCACAGGTGCAGGGTCTTCAGCGCGGTGCGGAAGCGGCGGGGGCGTGGCGTCATGGCGTCCGGGCGGTCAGGGCGGCGGGACGGAGCAGCGAACCGGCTCCGCGGAAAGCCCGTCATGCTAAGTGAGAATGATTATCACATCAATCCGTGATGCAGGCGTGCGCTTGATCCGCCCGTCACACCCGGTCGACCCCGCAGGGGAAACCATCCGGCAACCCGTTTTCCGCGAGGCGCCACGATGAAGACCCGCCGTGTCTACAGCACCCCCGACCTCGCCCACGCGCGCCAGGGCATGAGCGCGGCTCGCGCCGCCGGCGTCGACGACGCCGACCTGTCCCTGATCGCCCGCACCGACATCGAACTGGACGCGATTCCCGAAGGGCGCAAGGACGACCATACCGATTTCAAGCCGGCCGCCGTGCGGGGGCTGGCTGAAGGCGGCGGCGCGGGCCTGCTCGCGGGCCTGGTGGCGATGGCCATCCCGCCGCTGGGGGTCACCCTCGCCGGTGCCGTGGCGGCGGGCGCAGCCGGTGCGGTGGTGGGCGCGTGGACCAACGCGCTGATGGGCGCGTCGTCGCCCGATCCCGTCCGGCAGACATTCGAAGGGCAGATCGCATCCGGACGCATCCTGCTCGTGGTGGACGCCGACGATGACCTCGGCGCGCGGGCCGACGCCGCGATCGTCGCCACCGGGGCCACCCCGTTGCCGTTCGACAAGCCGACGGCGCTGAGCTGACGCTCAGAGGTCGAGGATGCCCCGGCGCAAGGCGATCGCCACCGCGTGGGTGCGATCGTTGGCCTGGAGCTTGGCGAGGATGTGCTTCATGTGCGCCTTGACCGTCTCCTCGGCGATGCCGAGCGCGACGGCCGCCTCACGGTTCGCCTCGCCCATCGCTACCCGCGTGAGCACCTGGGTTTCGCGCGGCGTGAGTTCGTCCGCGGACGCGCGCTCGTCGATCTCGCTGGCGAGTTCGGGCGGCACGCGGCGCTTGCCTTCCATCATCTGATGGATCGTCGCGAGCATCTCCTTGCGTAGCTCGCTCTTGAGCAGGTAGCCCTGTGCGCCGGCGCGGAGCGCGCGCAGAGCCTGCACGTCGCCGCGATAGGTGGTGAGCACGAGGATGCGTGCCTCGGGCCACTCGCGGCGGATCGCCTCGATGGCCGCGATGCCGCCGATGCCGGGCATCTGCAGGTCCATCAGCGTAAGGTCGGGTCGCCACTGGCGATAGCGTTCGATCGCTTCTTCGCCGCTCGCCGCCTCGCCCACGAGTTCGAGATCGGGCTGACCGTCGATGACCGCCGCGATGCCTTCGCGCAGCAGCGGATGATCATCGACAGTCATGATGCGGATGGCGGCCATGGAGCCCGGGGAGTTCGGCGGAATAACCGGCGGAGTATCGCCCAAAGCCCGCGCGGACGACAGGAGACGGCGGCGGTGACGCGCTCTCCACCCCCGTTTTGCCAGCCTCGACGCATGACCGGCAAACGACGCGCGACGAAGGCAGGTGTCATCCGCTGCGGCATGGGCGGCTGGACCTACGCGCCATGGCGGGGCGTGTTTTATCCCGAGGGCCTGGTGCAGAAACGCGAACTGGCCTATGCCAGCGGCGAAGTCAGCTGCATCGAGATCAACGGTACGTACTACCGGCTGCCCGATGCCGCCACGTTTCGCGGCTGGGCGGCGCAGACCCCGGACGGCTTCGTGTTTTCGGTGAAGGCGCCGCGGCACATCATGCAGGCACGCCGCCTGGGCGAGGCCGGCGAACGCATCCGCCGTTTCGTGGCCCATGCCGCCGCGCTCGGCGACCGCCTCGGTCCGCTGCTGTGGCAATGCCTCCCCACGCGTCGCTTCGACGCCGACGACATCGCCGCCTTTCTCGACCTGCTACCCGACACCCACGACGGCGTGCCGCTGCGCCACGCGGTGGAAGTGCGCCACGAGAGCTTCCTCGACGCGGGTTGGCTCGAGTTGGCCCGCCAACGCGGCGTGGCCACCGTGTTCACCGATTCGGCCGACTACCCGTCGCTCGCCGACCTGACGGGACCGTTCGTCTACGCACGGCTGATGCGCAGCCGCGCCGGCGTACGCACCGGTTACCCCGCGAACGCCTTGCAGGCATGGGCCGAGCGAGCCGCCCAATGGGCCGCGGGCGGCGACCCCGCCGACCTGCCGCACGTCGGCGGGGCGTCGCCGACGCTGCCATCGCGCGACGTTTTCGTGTATTTCATCTCCGCGGCCAAGGAACGCAATCCCGCGGCCGCCGTCGCCCTCGGCAAGCTCACGCGCGCCTGACGTTCTCCTCGCCACACGGATATTCCATGGATCGCCTCATCCAGAACACGCTGATCGACCTTTTCGCCGAGCACCAGGTGGGCCTCGAGCCCGACGAGGACTGGCTGCTCACCGAAGGCGAGGATTTTCCCGCCTTGCGCGGCATCTGGCACGACGCCGCCGACGGCCGTCGCGGCCGCCTGGACATCGACATCGTGCTCGACGAAGAACGCACCCTCGAAGAGAGCTTCGGTGGCGAAGGCACCGGCAAAACCGGTTGCCGCGACGCGCTCGACGCGTTCGCGCGCCACGATTTCCACGTGGTGCTCGCCGCGTGCTGGCATGTCGTCGATCGCGACAAGCTCGGCGTGCGCGAACTCATGGCCGGCACCCATCGCTTCACCGTCTATGTGGGGGACTTCACCCGTCGCGGCGAATCCTCGCTGCCGGACGATGTCATCGAAGACGCCCTTTCGGCGATCGAGGCGGCCATCGCCACCGCGCCCCTCACCGACGACGTGCACTGGATCCGGGTGTTCTACGGTCATCCGCCGCAGGGCGACGCGCAGGTCGAGGTGCTGCTCGACAACGAGCCCTGGGCGGCCGGCCACAAGGCCGTGACCTCCGTCGACTGGCCGCGTGCCGAAAGCTATTACAGCCTGCGCAACCTCATCGCGCTGGTGCCTGCGGACTGAGCGACGGCGGCGGCCAGTCTTCCGGCCGGAGGATGGCGAACAGGCCGTCGCGGACCGTTCGGCGCGCCAGCCTCAGCACCTGCGCGTCGCGCGAAAACAGCACCGCCGCCCCCGATGCCGCGGCCAGTTCGAGAAACTTCTGGTCGTGGGGGTCGCGGCAGCGTGGCGGCCGGGCGGCAGGCGCCTCGTCCGGCAAAACGCGAAGCAAGGCGTCGAACCGCGCGGCGGCACGCGCCCGACGCGTTTCGTCGAGTTTGAGCGCGGGGTAGCCGAGCACCGCGATCCACTCGTCGCGACAGTCGGCGCGGGTCACCGCTTCCAGTTCCCCCGCGTCGATCGCCGCGACGAGGGCCGCCGCGCGAGGGTCGTCGAAGACGAACGCGTCGAGGCAGACGTTGGTGTCGAGCACCACACGCGTTGTCACGCGGCCTGCGCCATCCGCTCGCGCTGCTCGGCCACCAGCGTGTAGGAACGCTTGCGCGCCTCGTGGTCGAAGACCTGGGCGGTGATGATGAGCTCGTCCGCGCCGGTCCGCGCGATGAAGTCGGCGAGCCCGTCGCGCACGCGCGTCGGCGAACCGACCACCGCGCACGACAGCGCATGCTCGACCTGCGCCTTCTCCATCGGCGTCCACACGCCGTCCAGGCTGTTCACCGGCGGCGGCAGCTGGCCCGGCACCCCGCGGCGCAGGTTCCAGAACGCCTGCTGCTGCGAGGTGAACAGGCGTCGCGCTTCGTCGTCGGTGTCGGCCGCCACCACGTTGATGCCGAGCATCGCGTAAGGCCGGGCCAGGGTCTGCGACGGGCGGAACATCGTGCGGTAGACCTCGAGCGCCTTGAGCATGAGGTCGGGCGCGAAGTGCGAGGCGAAGGCGAAGGGCAGGCCCAGTTCCGCCGCCAGCCGCGCGCTGAACAGGCTGGAGCCGAGCAGCCACAGCGGCACGTTCGTGTCCATGCCCGGCACCGCACGCACCGCCTGCCCCGGCTGGAGCGGACCCAGGTAGCGCTGTAGTTCGAGCACGTCGTCGGGGAAACGGTCGTCACTGGGGCCCAGGGTACGGCGCAGCGCACGCGCCGTGCCCTGGTCGGTGCCGGGCGCGCGGCCCAGGCCCAGGTCGATGCGGCCGGGGTAGAGCGAGGCAAGGGTGCCGAACTGCTCGGCGATCACCAGCGGCGCGTGGTTGGGCAGCATGATGCCGCCGGAGCCCACGCGGATGTGCCGGGTGGCTTCGGCCACGTAGCCGATCACCACGGCGGTGGCGGCACTCGCGATGCCCGTCATGTTGTGGTGCTCGGCCAACCAGTAGCGGTGGAAGCCGAGCGACTCGGCGTGGATGGCCAGGTCGCGCGAGTTGCGCAGGGCATCGCCCGGCGTGGCGCCACGCACCACGGGCGACAGGTCGAGCACGGAGAAAGGAATCATCCGGAAAAACCTCAAAAGGGGGAGGCGACGGGCGCCGATGCCTTTCGACATGGGCGCAGGCGCCGGGCGATACAACCCTCACAAGGCGCGTGGCGGAAACGATGCGTTCGGCCGGGCGATGCGCCGCAGCACGAACGGAAGAGGACAATACGCCCATTCCGTTCAACCAGTCCGGTTCATCCCGGGGGAGAAGATCATGATCGAGATTCGTCCGCTCGCCAGCCTCGGCGGTGCCAACCACGGCTGGCTCGATGCGAAGCATCATTTCTCGTTCGCCTCGTACCGTGACGACCAGCGCATCCACTGGGGCGCGCTGCGCGTGTGGAACGATGACACCATCGCCGCAGGCAGCGGTTTTCCGCCGCACCCGCACGACAACATGGAAATCATCACCTACGTCCGCGAGGGCGCCATCACCCACCAGGACAGCCTGGGCAACAAGGGCCGCACGGTGGCGGGCGACGTGCAGGTCATGAGCGCCGGCACGGGTATACAGCACGCCGAATACAACGCCGAACAGGAAACGACCCGGATCTTCCAGATCTGGATCATTCCCCAGAAGCGCGGCGGCGCCCCGTCGTGGGGCACCCGCGCCTTTCCCAAGGGCGAGCGCGCCGGCAGCTTCGTGACGCTCGCCAGCGGCATGGAGGGCGACGGCGACGCGCTGCCGATCCGGGCCGACGCCCGCGTGGTGGGCGCCACCGTGAAGGCCGGGCAGACCGTGGAATATCCGCTGGGCGCAGGACGCCGTGCCTACCTGGTGCCGGCCACCGGTCGGGTGGAGATCAACGGCCAGGCCATGGACGCCCGTGACGGCGCCGCGATCCAGGACGAAACGCTGCTGCGTGTGACGGCGCTGGAAGACGCCGAACTGGTGCTGGTGGACAGCGCCGACCTGTAAGGCGTGTCTGCGGGAGCCCTCGCCAGCGGCGAGGGCTCCCGCGATGCACGATCGACCCGGCCGAACCGCTGCCCTGCGAAGCCGCTCTGTGGCACCCTACACGACCTTACGAACGGTCAACAGGAGTCGCGGCGCGGTGGAGCACGAAACGAGTACGCAGCTCCCGGCAGCCACCGCCCGACCCGCGCTGTACGCGACCCTGCTGCGTCGCATCGGCGGGCCCCTGCTCTCCGTGGGCCTGCTGTGCCTCGCCCTGTGGGCCCTGCACGCCATGGCCAGCGAGGTCACCTACCGGCAGATCGCAGGCTACGTGCACTCCCTGCACGACGGCGACATCGCGCTCGCCGTGCTGTTTACCGCCGCCGGCTACGCGGTGATGACGCTCTACGACTGGTTCGGCCTGGCGAGCATCGGCCGGCGGCTGCCGGCCAAGCGGGTCAGCCTGATCTCGTTCATCAGCTACGCGTTCTCCAACGCCCTGGGGATGTCGCTGCTGGTGTCCGGCTCGATCCGCTATCGCTTCTACGTGCAGGCGGGCCTGAGCACGGGAGAAGTCGGCCGCGTGGTGCTCTACACCACCCTGAGCTTCTGGCTCGGCCTCGCCGCGCTGACCGGCGTCACCCTGCTGCTGGTGCCGATCCCGGGCGATATTCCGTTCGCCGGCCTGCGCATTCCGCTGGCGATCGTGCTCACCCTCGTGCCGCTGGGCTGGATCGGCCTGTCCCTGGCGATGCGCCGCCCGCTGCGGATCGGCCGCTGGTCGATGATGGCACCGGCCCCCGTGGCGGCCGTGCGCCAGGTGCTCGTCGGCGCGCTCGACTGGGGGCTGGCCGCCGGCGTGCTCTACGTGCTGATGCCGGAGGCGATCGTCGGCGGCTTCGGGCATTTCCTGGCGATCTTCGTGCTGGCGCAGATGGCCGGCCTGATCAGCCACGTGCCCGGTGGCCTGGGCGTGTTCGAGGCGGTGATGCTGGCCGGCTTCGGCGCCTCGGGCAACCAGGGCCTGGAAGGTCCCATCCTCGGTGCGCTGGCCGCCTACCGCGCGGTGTATTACCTGCTGCCGCTGGCCATGGCCACGTTGATGGTGATCTGGCGCGAAGTGCGCGCCTTGCGCCACGCCACCGTGGTCTCGCCGTGGTTCAGCGCGGTGCTGCCGCCGTTCTTCGCCGGCCTCACCCTGGTCTGCGGCGCGGTGCTGCTGTTCTCCGGCGCCACGCTGGCGATCCCCGGTCGCATGGACATCCTGCGCGGCTTCGTGCCGCTGCCCCTGGTGGAGGCGGCGCATTTCCTTTCCAGCGTGGTGGGCATGCTGCTGCTCATCCTCGCCCGCGGCCTCCAGCGCCGGCTCGACGCGGCCTACGTGCTCACCCTCGTGCTGCTCGTGTTGGGCGCGGTGTTCTCCCTGCTCAAGGGCATCGACTACGAGGAGGCCTCGCTGCTGTGCCTGCTCGCCCTCGCCCTCGCCCCGGCGCACCGCCATTTCTACCGCCGCGCGTCGCTGTTCCGCGCCACCTTCTCGCCCGGCTGGATGCTGGCGATCGCCGCCGTGTTCGGCTGCGCCACGTGGCTGGTGTTCTTCAGCTTCAAGCACGTGGAATACACCAACAACCTCTGGTGGGAGTTCAGCTTCCGCCACGGCGGCGCCCCGCGTGCGTTGCGCGCCCTGGTCGGCGCGGCGGCGGTGGTGATGCTGTTTGCCCTGGCCAACCTGATCCGTCCCGAGCGGCCGCGCCGAGACCGCCCCGACGACGCGGAACTGGCCCGGGCGATGCCGCTGCTGAAGGGCTTCGATTCGGCCCAGGCCCACCTGGCCCTGGTCGGCGACAAATCGCTGATGTTCGCCCCGGACGACCGCGCCTTCATCATGTACGACATCGAAGGGCGCAGCTGGGTGGCGATGGGCGACCCGGTCGGCGACGACGAGGACGCCCGCCGCGAACTGGTCTGGTCGTTTCGCGAGGCCTGCGAACGCGCCGGCGGCTGGCCGCTGTTCTACCAGGTGCGCCCGGCTGATCTCGACCTCTACCTCGAAGTGGGCATGAGCCTGCTGAAGATCGGCGAAGAGGCCCGCGTGCGGCTGGAAACCTTCAACCTCGACGGCAAGTCGAAGAAGACCCTGCGCGGCACGGTCAACAAGCTCGCCCGCGACGGCCTGCGCCTGGAGATGGTGCCGGAAGACCAGGTCCCCGCGTTGCTGCCGCGCCTGAAGGCTATCTCCGACGCGTGGATGCGCGACAAGAAGGTGCGCGAAAAGCGCTTCTCGCTGGGCCGGTTCGACGAGGCCTACCTGTCCCGCATGCCGATGGCGGTGGTCTGGCAGGGCGACGAGCCCGTCGCCTTCGCGAACATGTTCCTTACCACGTCGAAGGAAGAGGCTTCCGTCGACCTCATGCGCCACTTGCCCGAGGGTCCCGCCGGCATCATGGATTTCCTGTTCATCGAACTGATGGTCTGGGCGAAGGCCGAAGGCTACCGTTGGTTCAACCTGGGCATGGCCCCGCTGTCGGGCCTGACCAACCGCCGCGCCGCGCCGCTGTGGAGCCGGTTCGGCGCGATGGTTTTCGGCCGGGGCGAGCGCTTCTATAACTTCCGTGGCCTGCATCGCTACAAGGACAAGTTCGATCCCGAATGGGAGCCGCGTTATATCGCCGTGGGCAAGGGCATCGCGGTGCCGTTGGCCCTGGCCAACGTGGCCAGCCTGATCTCGGGCGGCCTGGGTGGAGTGGTTCGCCGGTGAAGAAGATCCTCCGTTACACCCTGGTCGGCCTCGTGCTGGCCGTGGCCATCGGCCTGCTGGCCTGGCATCCGTGGACCCGCGCCTCGCTGGAGGTGTCGACGGTCGAACTCCCGGCGCTGAAGCCGCCGCCGCCCGGCGAGGGCGATCTGCTGGTGGTGATCTACTCCGGCGATGGCGGCTGGTGGGACCTCGACCAGCGCCTGGGCGCGGTGTTCACCCAGCGCGGCGTGCCCGTGGCCGGTATCAGCACCTTCAAGTATTTCTGGCGCTACCGCTCACCGGAGGAGTCGGCCCACGACCTCGACCGCCTGCTCGACAAATACACCGCGCAGTGGAACAAGCACCGCGTGCTGCTGATCGGGTATTCGTTCGGCGCCGACGTGCTGCCGACCATCGTCAACCGCCTGCGCCCGGACAACCGGGCCCGCCTCAACCAGCTCGTGCTGCTGTCGGGCAGCCGCGACGTGAACTTCGAGATCGAACTGGAGGGCTACATGCAGCAGGGCTGGTGGACGACGCACACGCACAACTTCCTGCAATGGATCAATCCGGTGGTGCACACCGATGCCATCCCGCCGATCGCGCAGTTGGGGGGACGGCCCCCGATGGCCTGCTACTACGGTGAGGAAGACGCCGACGACAGCGTCTGCACCGATCCACGACTGCCTGCGTTCGTCACGGTCTACAAGGAACCCGGCTCGCACCACTTCGACGAGAATTACGAAAAACTCGCCACGCAACTGATCCAGCGCATGCCCGCCAGCGCGTCGACGTCGCCTTAACGCGTTTTTCGGCACGTCGCTCCGGCGCCGATGTCACGAAAGATTCACCCCGGCGCCACCGAACGTTTCGCCTTGCCCGGTCACCCTGCATCTTCGGGAGGGACGGCAGGAGACTTCGGACCATGCACAGAGAACCAGGCAAACGAGATTACGGCTCTTCCGACGCCGCCCACCTGCGCAGCCTCGCCAGCCGGGGCGTGCCTGCGCCGCCCCGGCCCGCGCGTCCCGCCTCGCGGGAGAATCCCACGCCCCGTCACGAACGGCGCCCGGACCGCGGCCGCGTACCCGCCTGACACGCGGTGTGAGGCAATTCTCTTTTTAAGAGAAAAGTCTGCCGAATTTTAAGAATCCTCCTATATCCGTAGGACCCTCGCGTGCGGAAGATAACGCCTGTGTTCCGCGGATCGATTCGTCGTGGCGGAACAACGAATCGCCGATGACCGATCCGACGGCAGGATGCCGTCCGTCCCTTACAGCCAGGATCGATCCCCCCTTCATCGGCGATAGCGCCGCGCCGGCTTCGTCGGGCCGCGTTATGTGGCTCCGCCACTTGACCAAGGGACGGTCGCCATGGCCCTCCGCGTGAGCGCGAGGGCCATGTTTTTATAGAATGGCCGCATGGGCTGCCTTCCTCTCCCCCTTTTCCTCCTGCTCGGCTGCGGCATCGGCTACCTGGTCGGTGAGCGGGCCGGCGCCGTCTGGGGCGCGGGCATCGGCCTGGTCATCGGCGCCGCACTGACCCTTGTCCTGTTCCGCGCGATGCGCCGGGCGAACCGCTAGCTTTTCCGCCCGAAGAACACGGCCACCCCGAGCCCGGCACGCACGGACGGACCGTGGCTGCCGATCCGGTGCAGGGCGTAGGCATCCAGTTGCACATGGTCGCCGATGGTGTAGGCCACGCCGCCGCCCGCCTGCACTTCGTTGCCGTCCTGGGCATCGTGGATCGCATCCACCTCCGCGTAAGCCATCCAGTGCTCGCCAAAGCTGCGCCCGAAGGTCGGGGCCAGGGTCCAGGTGTTACGCCCCTTGAGGCGATCGACGTTGGCGTAGAGGGTGTTCTGGTGATCCTTGTCGGGCATCCATTGCAGGGTGGCGCCCAGGGTGTATTGGCGCGCGCCGTTGCTGAAGGCCTGGTTGCCGTCGGCGAAGGTCACCTGGCCGAGCGCCGCCCAGGTGAACGGACCGTCGCCGTCCGTGCCCGACGGGGCGTATTTCAGGCCCAGGCTGCTGTCGCCGTGCCCGACGACGTGGCGGCGCGAACCGCCACCGCGCTCCTCGAGCCGGTTCCACGCCGAGGCGCCGAACTGCGCCTCCCACGTGTTGCCCAGGCCCAGGCGGACGACGCTATCGGCGGCATACGTGCGATCAAGCAGGCCGTCGTCACGCTGCCGTTCGTAGGTGGGCAAACCCTGCTCGATGGCCAGCGTGCCCACGGGAAGCACGGAGGTGGCGAACCCCGCCCCCGGGCGGTCGAAATCCGGGGGATCGGCGAGGGCCACCGACGGGAGGGTGGCGAGGGCGGCGAACGCGAGACGTGTTTTCATGCGCCCATTGTTCGCATGAATCGTCGACATGGCGTAGAGGTTTGCGACACGGCGAGGGCGGCGAGCGGGGCCTAAGACGCTTGGGGAACGTCGTTGCCTCGCTCGCTCCCGCCGAGGGGGAGGGCCCGCGACAGGATCAGGGCGCGCGGGCCATGGGGAAGCTTTCCGGGAGCTGGAGTGTCGCCTCACCCGTCACGTCGCTCGCCGTGCGCCCGAGCTTGAGGGTGTAGGCGCCGGCCTGGATCTGCCAACGGCGGGCGGTGTCGTCCCAACGGGCCAGGGCCAGTGGCTCGAGCGGGATGTCGACGCGCCGGCTGGCGCCCGGGTCGAGCGTGAGCTTGGTCCATCCGGCCAGTCGACGGGTGCCGCCGGAGGGGCCCGTCACATAGACCTGCGGCACGTCGGCCGCGGCGACCTTACCCGTGTTCTTTACCGTGACGTGGGCGACGGGCCGGCCGGACGGATCGGTATCCACGCTGAAGCCATCGTAGGCGAAGGTGCTGTAGGTCAGGCCGTAGCCGAACGGGAACAGGGGTTCGCGCTGGGTCTTCTCGTACCACCGATAACCCACGTCGGCGCCTTCGATGGTGTAATCGATGTGCTCCGCGGGCGTGCCGCTCGGGGGCAGGCCCGCCCCCTGGATGACCGGGCGCGGCAGCTGCGATTCGTCCTTGGGCCAGCTCATCGGCAGGCGGCCGCCCGGCGAGACTTTGCCGTAAAGCAGTCGCGCGATGGCCTCGCCGCCGCCCGAGCCCGGGTACCAGGCCTGCATGACCGCGCCGACCCGATCGAGCCAGGGCATCTTCACCGGCCCGTTGGTTTCCAGCACCACCACCGTATGCGGATTGGCCTTGGCGACGGCCTCGACCAGCGCGTCCTGGTTGTCCGGCAGCGCGAGGTCGGGCGTGTCGAACGACTCGGCCGCCCACTTGGTGACGAACACGATGGCGACGTCCGCCGCGGCCGCGGCCTTGGCGGCAGCGGCCGGATCGGTACCCGGATCGAAGCTGGCCTTGCCGGCCAGCGGGCGGATGAAGGTCAGTGGCGCCGACGGATGGAATTTCA
>CAJYHU010000203.1 GCA_913774655.1 uncultured Luteibacter sp.
GCTTCTGCTTCGCAAGCAGTGCCTTCTGTTCGGCGTCGGGACGCGTCTTCACCGCGTCGAGCAGGGCATCGAGCACGTAAGGCCGCTGGCAGCCGATGTTGCCGTCGAGCACACGCGTTGCCGCGTCGGCGATGGTGGCGTCGTCCTTGGCGTCCTGGGCGTCGAGCAGGCGTAGTTGCTGCTTGGCCAGCGCCACGCGTTTGTCCTTGTCCGACACGTTGCGGACGACCGGCGGCAGGGCATCGAACCAGGCCAGGCCCTCCTTGCCCTGGTAGCGCAACTGGTAGGTCTCCAGCACGTCGGCCACCGCGGCCATCGAGCCCTTTGCCGCGTCGGCCTTCTGTCGCGACAGGCGCGCGTCGCCGGAGAGCAGGGTGCCCACCTCGGCGTAGAACGCGTCGCGCGGGCGTTCGGCGAGGATGCGGCCCAGTTCTTCGCCGTCCGGACCGATCGCGACGTAGGTCGGCAGGAAATGCACGTTGAGCTTTTTCATCCACGCCTGGTCGGCGGGCTTGTCGGCGTCGGCTTCGTAGAAGACGACCTTGCGTTCGAGGTCGTTCCACTCCTTGCCGGTGAGCACATGGCTGGCCATGTAATAGCAGGAGTAGCACCACACCGCCTGGAAATCGATCAGCACGGGTTTGTTCTCATGCTTGGCCTGGGCGAGGGCCGCGTCGATGCTGGCCGGGGCCGCGGGTGCCGCGGGTGCCGCGAATGCCGGTGCGGTGAGGCCGAGCGCGAGCGCGGCGAGCAACGATTTCATGACAGGCATCCCCTTTTTTGGCGGTATAGACGTCTACCCATATAGCACTATTCGGTGGGCTTGTCAGACCGTGTCGCTGGCGCCCTCCTCCGGCACCGGTTCGGAAACCAGGCCCTGGCGGCGGCGCAGCGACGGGAACCACCACATCCACAGGCCCACTACCACCAGCGTGCCGATGCCGCCGATGATCGTGGCGTGCACGGCGCCGACCGCCGCGGCGAGGATGCCCGATTCGAACTCGCCCAGCTGGTTCGAGGTGTTGACGAAGATCGCGTTGACCGCGCTGACCCTGCCGCGCATGTCGTCCGGGGTCTCCAACTGCACCAGGGCGCCGCGGATCACCATGCTGACCATGTCGAACGCGCCCAGCGCGAACAATGCGGCGAGGGAAAGCGGCAGCGACGTGGACACCGCGAATACCAGCGTGGCCAGGCCGAACCCCGCCACCGAGGCGAACATGATCGGGCCTACCCGACGGGTCAGCGTGTGCCTCGAGAGCCAGATCGACATCAGAAGCGCGCCCACGGCCGGGGCCGAGCGCAGCAGGCCGAGGCCCCATGGACCGGTATGCAGCACGTCGCGGGCGAAGATCGGCAGCAGCGCCGTGGCGCCGCCGAGCAGCACGGCGAAGAGGTCGAGGGAAATCACGCCGAACACCGCCGGGCGATGGCGAATGAAATGCACCCCCGCGAAGAGCGTCTTCAGGGTGGCCGGTTCGCGGCGAGGGGGTGCCTTCTCGTAGGTCAGTCGCGACATCAGCGTCAGCGCCACGAGATAGAGCAGGGCCGACACGCCGTAGACCGTGCCGGGCCCGGCGACGTAGAGCAGGCCGCCCAGGGCGGGGCCCGCGATCATCGCGGCCTGTCCGGCGGCGGACGACGAGGCCATGGCCCGCGGCAGGAGCGGGGTCGGCACCAACGCGGGCAGCATCGACGACATGGCCGGAAATTCGAACGCCTTGGCCACGCCCACCACGAAGACGAGGGAAAGGATGCCCGTCTCGTTGAGGTGACCGCTCAGGCTGAACCCGGCCAACAGCACGATGGCGATCCACTCCACCGCCTGGCACAAGGTCACGATGCGGCGGCGATCGAATTGGTCCGCCACATGCCCCGCGGGCAGGGCGAGCAGCACGGAGGGAACGAACTGCACCAGACCGATCAGGCCCAGGTCGACGGCGCGGCCGGTGAGGGCATAGACCTGCCAGCCGACGGCGACAGACATCATCTGGAACCCGAAACCGGAGGCATTGCGCGCGAACCAGTACAGGACGAAGGCGCGGTGGCGGAGCAGTGACTCGGCGCCGGGGGAGAGGGATGGCATGGAGGATCCTTGGGTCGTGCCCCGATTTTACGCCCGCCTTGCCAGTCGTGACGCCTACGGGCCAAGCTAGGCACTGGTTATCCGGGAATCGCCACGCCATGCGCCGCACCGCCGCCCTTTTCGCCGCCCTCGTCCTGGCCGGCTGCTCATCCCCCCAAGAGTCGCAGCCCGCGTCCGCGTCCTCGGCGGCCAGCGACGCCCATGCCGAGGCGGCGAAGAAGCTGGAGATCTACCAGCAGCTGCTCAAGCTGCACAACGACGGGCCGGCGGTGCAGATCGGCCATGAAATCGTGGACAAATACCCCGACTCGCCCGCCGCGGCCGAGGTGAAGAAGACGCTCGGCCCCTTGGAGGCGAACTACACGTCCGTCACCGAAAAGAACCGGCTCGCGGCCCTGTGGCTCTACCAGGTGTCGCCGATGCAGGGCGGCACGCAGAGCACGGCCACGCTGTCGTCGTCGCGTCCGTCCGGTGAGGAAGCCGTGCGGCTCATCCTGCGCCGCCACACTGACTGGGGCCAGAGTGTGTTTCTCTATGCCGTGGCGGGCAAGGGCTTCGTCTGCAAGGGCGATTGCTCCCTCAAGGCTACCTTCGACGGCAAGGCGAAGACGATCAAGGCATTCCGTCCCCCCACGGGCGAACCCGCGCTGCTGTTCCGCAACGACGCGTCGTTCCTCAAGGACCTCGCCGGCACGAAGCGGCTGACCATCGACGTGGTCACCATCAGCCGCGGCGAAACCACCCTCACCTTCGAAACCGGTGGCTTCGATCCGGCGAAATGGCAGGCCCTGCCAAGGAAGAAAAAGTAGTCCGGGTGTCCTGACCAGGCCGCGGAACCGTCCGCGGCCTGGTGCGTCAATGCAGGAACAGCTTCTCGGTGATCCGCGTGAGCGGCTTCTCGAGAAAGGTGTTCACGCGCGCAGGAAGGTCGAGCGGGCGCAGCAGCATCTTCACCGTCATTTCGGCGGGAATATGGCGCTTGAGCATCCCTTCGGCTTTCGTGGTGACACGCCGGAACTCGGCGTCGTCGTGCGCTTTCTCGGGATAGCGCGTGTTGAAGACGTGGCGCAATGCAATGTCGCTGTCTTCATTCTTGATCTCGCTCAGACGCTTGAGCAGCGTGCGCAGCGTGCTGATGCGACCGATGCGGTCGCGTTCGCGATAGATGCGGAAATGCTGGTAGAAGTGCTTGTAGTGCCGCACTTCGTCGCTCTTGATGTAGTTGGTGAGCTCGCGTAGCACGGGCTCGTCGGTCACGTCGTTGAGCGCGCGATACAGGCTCGCGGTGCCGGTTTCCACCACGCACCGTGCGGCCAGTTCGAGGCCGCGGTTGGGTTCCAGCTCTTCGGAGGTGCACACCGAGCCGTAGTGGGCAAAGAAATGCCTGAAGCCTGTGTCCCAGTCGAACTCGGGCCACACATGCTTGACGTAGGCGGCGAGCGCGCGGCCGTGCTGAAGCTCTTCGTGCTCCCAGTGATCGCGCAGCCAGCCCTGCAGTTCGTCGTCGCCGGCGAAGTGGTCGACGAGGTTGTGCGTGTAGAGGTCGGAGCCGCTCTCAACGAACGACGAGCTGCAAAGAAGGAAAAAGAGGTCTTCGTTGTCCCTGACCTTGGCGACGTCGATGCGCGAGAAGTCGAGCTTTTCGAGCGTCCATGGCAGGCTGGCGGTGTAACTCACTGCGGGTGTTCCTCGGCGCACGGATGGGGTCGCCCCCCAGGGGCGCGTCTGACCGAATTGTGACAAATGCGGGGCGCGAATAGCTACGACCGTCCCTAGCGGACCACGGTGACCGGCACATGGGCTTTCGCCAGCACGTCGGTGGAGGTCGATCCCATGAGCCATCTGGCCAGGGCGCCACGCCCGGTGTGGCCCACCACGATGTGGTCGGCGCCGTGCTTTTCCACGTAGGCGAGCAGGGCGTCCCCCGGGCTGCCATGGACCATCGCCACATCCACCTCAATCCCGGGGTCCGGCGCCAGTTGACCGACCTCCGCACGCAGGTCGGCCAGTCGCTCGTCGCCGTTGTCGGCCATCACCAGCGGCGCCGTGTCCGCGCCGTTCTCCAGCTGGTAAACCGAGACCACGGACACCCGGGCGCCCGCGCAACGGGCCAGCTCGAGCGCAAACAGGTAGGCGCGCCGGGCGGTTTCCGAGCTGTCGTAGCCGACCAGGATGTGCTTGGGCATGGCATTTCCTTGGGCAGTCGATACGCCGCCATGGTAGACACGGCAGGCGTGACGGGTAGATCGATTCACCACCCCTCGACGATCCTGCGCCGTAGCTGAATGTCCCGCGCTGCCGTCCAGTTTTCTTCACATTCGTGAGCCGAGAATGCCCCCGTCGGACGACTTCCGTCCGCCCAGTCGCCATTTCCAGCAGGGAGAACGAAGATGATCAAGCGTATTACCGGGTTGGCCGTCCTGACTCTGGCTGCCGCGGGGGCGTTCGCTGCCCAGCCGGCCAAGGCCGACAGCGCCGTCGAAACCAAGTGCCACATGACCTTCAACACCTCTGGCTGGGCGGTCATCTACAAGCATGTCGACGGCACGGGCATGGTTCGTTGCGACAACGGCCAGACCGCCACCGTTCGCATCCACATCCGTGGCGGTGGCCTGACCGCCGGCAAGTACAGCATCGAAAACGGCAAGGGTGAATTCACCCACGTCAAGAACATCGGCGAGATCTATGGCTCCTACGCCACCGCTGGCGCCAACGCCGGCGCGGTCAAGAGCGCCGAGAGCCTGGCGATGACCAAGGGCGAAGTGTCGTTGGCCGTCACCGGTACGGGCCGTGGCTTCAACCTTGGCGTCGACGTGAGCAACTTCGAGATCGTCAAGGCGAAGTAATCCGTTTCCATCGATCGATTGACGAAGGCGCCCTCGTGGCGCCTTTTTCGTTGAGGCAGGCAACCCGTGCCGTCCCGCGGGTACACTCACGCATCCACCCCGAGAGGTTACCCCCATGCGTCGTCTGCTCGTCTCGCTCGCGCTCTGCCTCGTTTCCCTGTCCGCCTGGGCCGCCCAGCCGACCGTGGGCGACAAAGCCCCGGATTTCAGGCTGCAGGACCAGAAAGGCACGTGGCACACGCTGGACACCCACAAGGGTCAGTGGCTCGTGTTGTATTTCTATCCGAAGGATTTCACGGCCGGCTGCACCACCGAGGTCTGCACCTATCGTGACGACACCGCCAAGCTGCACAAGGCCGGCGCCGAGGTGCTGGGCGTGAGCCTCGACGACGTCAAATCGCACCAGGAATTCGCCGAGAAGTATCACGTGCCGTTCCCGCTGCTCTCCGATGCCGACAGCAAGGTCGCTACCGACTACGGCGTGCTGGTCGACCACCTGGGCATCAAGTACGCGCGCCGTGAAACCTTCCTCATCGACCCGTCCGGCAAGATCGTCAAGATCTACAAGGATGTCGATCCGGAGAAGAACTCCGGCCAGGTGCTCGCCGATCTGGCCGCCCTGAAAAAGCCGGGTGCCTGATGGCGTCGAAGCCCGTCACGGCCCCCGGCGGGGGCCGTCCCTTTGCGGCGTGGCGCATTGTCGTCTGGCTGGTGATGCTGCTGTCCGGCGCGGCGCTCGTGCTCAACGCCTTCGCGGTCTTCATGGTCTCCCAGGCTTGGCTGACGCTCAGTCCCGAAGCGATCGCCAACGGTCCCGATCCCCGCGTGACGCTGGCCTGGAGCGTGGGCTACGCCGTGGTGGCTTTCATCACCGTGGCGCTCTCGCTCGGGACGCTGCGCTGGCGGGAATGGGGCCGCGCCGGGTTGCGTATCGTGGCGCTCCTGCTGGCGGCGTGGGCGGTCTACACGGCGTGGGTCGGCTATGACCAATGGCGCCAAATCGGCGTCGTGTTGTCCCAACCCGGCCTGCCGCCGCTGTGGCTGGCGCAGGCCGAGCGCCGGCGGACGATCCTGCTGGTGGGTGTGATCCTCAAGGCGATCACGGTGCCGACGCTGGCCTGGTTGTCCTGGCGGCTGGGCGGCCTCCGCGTCCGCGAGCAGTTCGGCCAGGTCGCGGTCTAGCGGTTCAGCGACGATTCGCCCCCGGGCGCGTATCGAAGGGTTTTTCGACGGATACCCCATGCGCGCCCGCTCCCTCGCCTTTCTCGCCACCGCCTGGTTCGCAGGCGGTGCCGCGGCCCAGGATCTCGATCACGCCTGTCGCGTGGCGAGTACCTACGACCTGACCGTGAAGCCCGAGGCCTTGTTGTTCGAGCGGACGGACGTCGCACCCCGCACCGTGCGCATGCATGGCGGGAGCCTGGACACCGACGGTCGCCCGGTGGCGCTGCGGCCCGACGAGCAGGATCGTGTGGCCTTGTTCGAGAGCCGGGTGCGGATGCTGGTACCCAAGGCAAAGGCCATTGCCACCGATGGCGTCGACGTCGCCGCGCGCGCCGTTCGCGACGAGGCGTCGGCCGCCGCGCCCGATGCGGTGGCCAGCGGCGATGTCGATCGCGTGCTCAACGCCCGCGTCGCCGACATCAAGCGCCGCATTGCCGCCAGCCAGAGCACGCGGGACTGGCAGGAAGACGCCATGCGCGCCTATGCGCAAGAAATCGTCTCCGACATCGCTCCCGTCCTGACCCAGGATGTGGGCACTCAGGCCATGCAAATGGCCATGAGCGGCGATCTGCAGGGCGCGGCGGCGCTTCGCGACCGCGTTTCGTCGCTGACCGGCGGAGCCCAGGGCCGTATCGTCGCCAAGTTGCGCACGGCGCTCGAGCCCCGCGTGCGCGCCCTGTGCCCCGCCGTGCAGGAGCTCGAAGACCTGCAGTCAGGTTTGCATGACGCGTCGGGACGGCCGCTGGCATTGCTCGAGCCGGGGGAATGACTCCACGCTGAGCGATGAAGGCCTACGTTTAACGCCGGCTAAGACCGCTGGCGCTAACGTGGGACCCATGGAACGTAGTGCCGTCCGAGTCGTCAATGGGTTGATCCGCCGGGTTATCGCGGATCGAGACCTGTACCTGCAGGCGGCGCGCGCGGTTCGTGAGCCGGGTCTCAGGGCCATCCTTGATGAATCGGCAACCTCGTTGACCGCCATCGCGTCGGACCTTCAGAAGGAGGTCAACGCCACGGGCGGCCGGGCCGCCACGGTGGGAAGCGCGTTTTCGGGTGTGCGCCGGACCATGGTCGAAGCCTCGGCCAGACTCTCCCACGATCCTGATGTCACCTACATCCGCACGCTCGAACACATGGAGCGGCGCTTGCTTGATGCGTTTCTCAAGCTGGAAGCGTCATCGCGCGATCGCGCAACCGTCGGGCGGCACATCGCCCGACTCCGTCTGTTGCACCTGGACATGGTGCAATTGGGCGGCGCGGCAGGCCGCTGAGCGATTACGCGGCGAGCCGTTCTTCGCGCAGTCGCTTCTGCAGACATGGCCCGCCGGTCACCTTGACGGGCAACGGCGATGTAAGGCTTTCCCTGTCGGCGAAAAAGTTGGCGAAGGCGACCGCGTCGGCCATGTCGTCGCGACGCGCGATCGGCTGGCCATCCCGGAAGATGCCCCATGCGCCGTCCATTTCGGCGACGTGGTAACGGATGCTCTGCTGCGGCATGATCGACCTCGGTCGCTCTCGTTCGTAGGGAGTGGTCCTATGGTGTAGGTGCGACTGCGTCGCCGGAATCAGACGAGTCTGAAAATTCAGACAAATCGACGGCGCGCCGGTCCAGTGCCCTGGCGGCTCCTTCCAGCCTTCGGACATAGCCTTCCAACGTGTCGAGAAACGGTGCGATGCGGCGCATGGCGTCGCCTGCCTGGGCACCCCGCAGCGCGTGTTCCAGCGACTCGCCCACCGCGGCTTCGGGCGATGCGCCGAATATGCGCATGCCGCCAAGGATCCTGTGCAGCGTGATCGCGGCGTCGCCCGGCGTATTAGCAGACCGCAGCCGTGCCATGTCCTCACGCGTCGACTCGGCGAAGCGCCGCACCAGCGACGGCACGATCGCAAGGTCGCCGAAGGTGTCTTCCAGCAGGCCGGTGTCCCAGGGGAGGTCTTCGCCCAACGTACCTGTCGACAGTGCGATGCGCAGGGCGTCCAAGCGCACTGGCTTGGCGAGGAAGCCGTCCATGCCCGCGTCGAGGCAGCGTTCTCTTTCGCCCGCCATCGCGTTCGCCGTCATGGCCACGATAGGCACGCAGGCGCCCCTTGCCCGAAGCGCCCGCGTGAGACCATAGCCGTCGAGCCCGGGCATGTGCAGGTCGGTGAGCAGCACGTCCGCCGGTCCGCGGATGACGAGTTCGAGGGCCTCCTCGCCGCTGGCGACCACGCGATGACGGTGGCCGAGACGCTCAAGCTGTGCCACCACCAGCTCCCGATTGATGGGGTGATCCTCCGCCACGACGATGTCGAGCGAGCGCGTCGGGAGGGCCTCACTGGCCGTGCTGACCACGGCAGGCGCGTTACAACGGCGCATGGGCATCTCGACCGTCACGCAGGTGCCTTCGCCCAAGGCGCTTTGCAGGCTGATCCGGCCCTGCAGCAGGTCGACGAGGCGGCGGCTGATGGCCAGCCCCAGGCCGCTGCCGCCGAAGCGTCGCCCGGTGGACGGCTCGGCCTGCGCGAAGGGTGCAAACAGGCGCGAGGCATCGTCCGGCGCGATGCCGATGCCGGTATCGCGGACGCTGAAGCGAAGCCACTGCACCGCGTCGCTCGTGGTCAGCACCTCCACATGCAGGCCGACACAGCCGCGCTCGGTGAACTTGATCGCGTTGCTGACGAGGTTGAGTAGCACCTGGCGCAGGCGTATGGCGTCGGATGCCAGCCATGGCGCGACGCCGGGGTCTACCTCGTGACAAAGCGCCAGGCCCTTGGCGCCGGCTTGGCCCGCGAACAGATCCACGATGCCCGCCACCAGGGCGCGCGTGTCGACCGGCCCGAATGCCACGGGGAGGCGGCCGGCCTCGATCCGGGACAGATCAAGGACGTCGTCGAGGATCTGCATCAGTGCTTCGGCGGAGTGCCCGGCCGTGTCCCGCAGCCGCCGCTGTTCCGAGGTGAGGGGGGTATCGCCGAGCAGTTCGAGCATGCCAATCACACCATGCATCGGCGTGCGGATCTCGTGGCTCATCGTCGCGAGGAACTCGCTCTTCGCCCGCGTGGCGCGTTCGGCCGCCTCTTTGGCTGCCGCCAGCTGGCTCGACTGGCGGTGCCGTTCCGACACGTCGATCCAGTAGCCCGTGAACTCCACCACGGGCCCTTCACCGCGCGGCACCGCGTGCGATGCGATCCAGCGGGGCGGATCAACGTCGCGCACGCGCATCTCCGCGTGGAAAGGCGTCAGCGACGCCGCGGCGCGGGCGATTTCCGCCTGCACCAGCGGCTGGTCGCGCGGGTCGATGCGCGCGAACGCGCTGCGTTCATCATGCAGGAACACGTCGGCGCCGACGCCGAAGATGGGCTCGGGATTGCCGCCGACGTAGGTGAATTCGAGACGTCCGTCGGGATGGTGGCGAAACCGGTAGACCAGGGCCGGCACGTGGCGGGTGACATCGTCGAGCTGCGTTTCGATGTGCCGCCGTCGGCGGATCTCGCGGCGCAGTCGCAGGTGGGCGTAGGTGACCGCGAGCAGCAGCGCCACCACGGCGCCCCCCGCCGGACCGACCTTGCGCGCGACCTCGCTCCACGAACCGCCCCAGGTGTAGTGGGCGCGCAACCAGGCGTTGGCGATGGACCTGGCCCGCCGCTCGGGCATGCGGGCGAGCACGCGGTCGATCAGTGGCTGCAGCTTCGCGTAGCGATGCGCCACCGCCATGGCGATCTCATCGCGTTCGCCAGTCGCGGCGGTGACTTTCAGTCGGCCGGGGTAGTCGCGCCGGATGAGGTGGTCCACGCTCGCGACATCGCCCACGTAGGCGTCTGCGCGACCCGACAGCACGGCGTCCAGTCCCTCGCGCACCGACGACACCGGCAGCGTCTCTGCGGCGGCGATGCCCCGTACGGCCTGTGCCACGGCAGGGCGGGCGAGGTTGGCGGCGACGCGTCGTCCGGCCAGGTCGTGCACCGAAGCGACGGTCACGGCATCGTCTCGCGTGACGATCATCACCGGGAACTCGGTATAGGGCGTCGTGAAGTCGAACCGCGCCGAGAGCTCGGTATTTCGCGGCGAGGCGGCCGGCAGGAGATCGATCTCCCCTGCGGCGGCACGGCGGAGCGTGTCGGCCCAGTCGTCGGTCGGCACCACCTCGTAACGCAGGCCGAGGACGCGGGCCACGTCACGCAGGTAATCCGAGGCCAGGCCGTCAAGCCGCCCCCGGCGGTCGAGCAGCGTGATCGGTGCCGACGTCGGATCGATGCCGACCCGCAGTGTCGGAAGCCGGGCCAGCCACGCTCGCTCGCTGGCGCTGAGGGGCACGTCGAGTTCGGCGGCGAAGCGCCCCGGGGTGTCGCCCACCCATGCGGCGCGCAGATGGGCGTGATCGTCCGGCGAGAGGCGCTCCAGCGCGTGGTCGAGCGCGTTGAGCAGCGGCGCGCGGCCGCTCCTCGCCGCCACCGCGAACGACAGCGTAGCGAACGGCAGCGGTGCCGTCGGACCGATCCGTAGCCGGTCGCCGAGGTTCGCCGTGAGCATCGCGGCATCCAGCGCGTGCGGATCGCCGACCACCGCGTCGGCCCGCCCCTGGTCCAGTTCACGCAGCGCGGCCGCGGTGGTGGGCACATGGATCACCTGCGCCTCGGGGAGATAGCGGCGGATGGCATCCTCTTCGGCATGTCCCGTCTGGGTGGCGATGCGAACGGTGCGCAGGTCGCCGAATCGCGCGATGCGCGTGTCGTCGCGCCGCAGCGCGATCACCGGGGATGCTTCGTAGTAAGGCGCGCCAAGCAACAGCTTTCCGTTGCGTTCGGGCGTGGGAGCGACGTCCATCAACAGGTCGACGTCGCCGTCCTGCGCGGCCGCCATCGCCGAAGGCCAGTCGGGATACACCCGGAACCGCACCGCGATACCCAGGTCGTTCGTCAGACGCCGCAGGTAATCGACGGCAAGGCCATCGACGTGGCCGTCGCGTACGCGCTCGAAGGGCGCATAGCCTTCGGCGTACGTGGCCGCGACGATCACGGGATGCCGTGCCAGCCACTGCGCCGATGCCGTGGACAGCCGATCGTCGACCGTGGGTGCCGCCTGCGCGACGCGGATACAACAGAACACGAACAATGCAAACAGCGATCTCATGGCGTTCCTTCGACCACGAACGGACAATTACGGTAATCTCCACGACGCGTCACTTAAGTAGCACGACTCACGGAAAGTGGCTGCGCATTATTCGCCGCCGATGGAATACATGGCTCTTCGAACGATCCTTGCCGACGATCATCCCGTGGTGCTGATGGGCGCGCGGGCCGCGCTGGAAGCCACCGGTGACATTGAGGTGGTGGGCGAGGCCACGAGCGGCGAGGCCCTGCTCGAACTGCTCGCGTCATGCCCCTGCGACGTCCTGGTCACCGATTTTTCGATGCCCGGTGGCGGCGACGGCCTGTTGCTGATCGACGCGATCCACCGCCGCTTTCCGAGATTGCCCATCGTGGTGCTCACCATGGTGAACAACTCCGCGGTGCTGCAGACGATGCGCACTCGCGGCGCCATCGGTCTGTGCGACAAGCGGGCCCCCCTGCTGGAGGTCGCCGTCGCGGTACGCCATGCCATCATCGGCTTGCCCTTCGTCAGTGAAACCATCCAGCGGCAGTTCGCCGAGGCCTGCCTGACCGATCGGCCCGGTCACGCGCGACTTTCCGCCCGCGAGATCGAGGTGGTTCGCCTGTATGTCGGCGGCCTGTCGATTTCGGCTATCGCGGAGCGCCTGAGCCGCAGCGTGAAGACCGTGAGCCGGCAGAAGCGCGACGCCATGCAGAAGCTTGGCATCGATCACGACAGCCGGCTGTCCGAATACGCCCGCGAGCACGGCCTGGCGTGACCCTGCCGAAAGTCAGGCCATGACGACGTGCCCATGCGTCGGGTGCCTGGGCGGTTTAAACCGTTTCCTGTCAGGCGGCATCCCAGTCGTCGTATCCGGAGCCTTTCCGGGAGGGGAACCATCATGCGCCACGCCATCATCGCCGCCGCGCTCGCCGCGGCACTCGCACTCGCGCCGGCCGCTGGGGGCGCCCGCGGCCTGAACGTCAGCACCGACGCCTGCAAATACGATTACGGCACGCCGTACGACGTGGATGTCGCCAGCTCCGGGCTGACCTTCCACCGGACCGACGGTACGCCGGGCCGCATCGTCGTCCACGACGGCTCGCTCGAGGTCGATGGCCGCGCCGTGGCGGTGTCCGCCGCCGACGCCGAGGCGTTGCGCCGTTATGAAAGCGGTGTCCGCCAGTTGATGCCCGAAGTGGCTGCCGTGGCGCGGGAAGGGATCCAGCTCGGGTTCTCCGCGATGACCACGGTCACGATGACCTTCGCCGAGGCCGACCGACGTGAGGAACTGTTGGCGCGCATCCGCCGCAAGCAGGCCGATGCCTCGCGCGAGATCGACCAGGGCGTGGGCGCGGGGCACTGGTCTTCGGTGCGCATGACCGAGTTGACCGCGGGGTCGGTCGCCGACTCGGTGGGCGAACTAGTGGGCTCGGTGACGTCCAACGCGGTGACCGCCGCCCTTTCGGGCGACACCGCCAAGGTCGCCGCCCTGCAGGCCCGAGCCGCCTCGCTCGACAAGGCACTCGACAGCGAGATGGACAAGCGCTCCAAAGCCCTGGAGGCCCGGGCGAAGGGCATCTGCCCTCGGCTGGACGCGCTTGCCGATCTCCAGCGGGGATGGGGTATCCGGCTCGCGGATGGATCCCCTCTGGCACTGATGACGGTCCGGCCCAGGCAGGAAAGCCGCGACACCTCCGGCGGTGACGGCGGGAGTCGCGTAGCACGGGATTGATGGCGGAAGCGCCTATCTTGCTCGAATTTTAATGTCAACAGATGAAGGTCATCATGTCCACATATTGCGATTCGCGTCACAAATTGACGCATCGCGCCGATGTGACGCGCATGTAAAAACGGCATAAAACCTGGCTTCATGTCGTTGGCACGGCGTTTGCTCCTGCTCGCCCCCCTGTTTCCGGCCTTCATGGGGAGGGGCGGGGCGCATACGGTCAGGAGCCGTCACCGATGAACAGAATTTTCCGCATCGTCTGGAACCGCGCGATCGGTCAGATGGTCGTTACCTCCGAGCACGCCCGTTCGAACTCCCGCGGTGGCCGCACTGCCATGCGTGGCGCGCTCGGCAAGCCGTTCGCCCTGACCGGCCTTGCGCTCGCCCTGGCCTTGGCCATGCCGGCGCACGCTGCGAACCTCGCGATGCCCTCGGGGGCGCTGCTCGACATCAACAACGGTTCCGCGCCCAACAGCGCGAGCAACGTCGCCAATCAGTTCCAGACCTATTCGGTGACGTACACCGCGACCGACGCCGGCAACAACTACATCCTCTTCGCTTTCCGCCAGGATCCGTCCTACTGGACGTTCGGCAACGTCGGCCTGTATGCCGCCGGTAGCTCGACCAACCTGTTCACCGACCCGTTGCTCTCCCAGGGCGGCACGTACAGCTCGCAGAGCAACCTGCAGGCGCCGGCCGGCTTCGGCATCGTCTACCAGACCGGCACGACACCGCGCGCCGCGGGCGTATGGCACGCGCCGGGCACCTCTGGCGCGTCCACCACCAACGTGAACCAGGGCTCCGCCGGCTCGTGGTACGACGGCGCCGTCGGTAGCTTCGACGGCATCTACCAGGGTGTCGACCTGGTGGCCGGCATGACCTACACCATCAGCTTTACCGCGATGACGACCGGGCTGGCGAATACCGCAGGGACCGGATCCAGTGACATCGAGATGGGCGTGTTCGCCGGCAAGTGCGTCAGCCTGAGCGGCCCGGTGACGAACTGCACGCCCGACAACCCGAACTTCACCGTCGCAGCGACCCCGTCGCAGACGCAGAACGCCGGCTCGCCGCCCACGGTCATCAATCAGCCCACGACGACGACGACGCTCGGCACCAACGCGGGTCGTTTCGACGGCGGTACGCTCGTCGTCGACCAGACCACCGATCCCACGCTGAGCCAGAACTTCACGGTCACCGGCCACGGCGGCACCATCGACCAGGCGGGGCACACGTCCACGGTGTCCGGCACGATCTCCGACGATACCGCCGGCACGCCGGGCTCGCTCACGGTCGCCAACAGCGGCCAGGGCGGTGGCGTCACCCTGACCGGTACCAACACGTATACCGGCCACACCACGATCGACAACGGCGCGACGCTCGCCATCGGCGGCACCGGCAGCATTGCTTCGTCCAACGGCGTGACGGACAACGGCATGCTCGACGTGTCCGGTGCCACCCACGACGTCATCGTCAACAGCATCGACGGCCAGGGTAACGTCGCCCTGGGCAGCAACAACCTGATCGTATCCCAGGGCGACGGCACTGCCCTCAACGGCACCATCAGCGGCACGGGCGGCCTCGAGGTCAACGGCGGCACGCAGGTGTTGGGCGGCACCAACACCTACTCCGGCGGTACGCAGGTCTCCAACGCGACGGTGCAGATCGCCAACGACCAGAACCTCGGCGCCGCATCCGGTGGGTTGGCCCTGAACAACGGCACGCTGCACACCACGGGTAACGTCACCACGGCGCGTAACGTCACGGTGACGGGCAACGGCACGTTCAACACCGACGCCAACACGACCACGACCGATACCGGCACGGTGTCGGGCAACGGCGCGCTGATCAAGAGCGGCACCGGCACGCTGGCAATGAGCGGTACGCTGTCGCATAGCGGCGGCACGACGGTGAATGGCGGCACGCTGGTGCTGTCGGGCACCAACACCTACACCGGTGGCAACACGGTGAACACGGGCGGCACGCTGCAGGTCGGCAACGATGCCAATCTGGGCGCGCAGGCCAATGGCGTGGCGCTGAACGGCGGCACGCTGCACACCACGGGTAACGTCACCACGGCGCGTAACGTCACGGTGACGGGCAACGGCACGTTCAA
>CAJYHU010000204.1 GCA_913774655.1 uncultured Luteibacter sp.
GCACATCCAGGCGCTGTCGGGGCAGTTGGCCGCGGTGGTCCGTAACGCGAACTGGGCCGGCAGCCGCGGCGAAGAGCGGGCGCAGCGCGCCGAAACCATGCTTCCCGAGACCTTGCGCAGCGCGTCGGCGCTGGCCACGCTGCGCGCGAACATCACGCCGGGCTCGGTCGCCTTCCGCCATGCGGTGCGATGCGCGGTGTTGCTGGCGCTGGCCTTCGTGCTGTCGCGGCACTTCGGCCTGCCGCATGGCTATTGGCTGCCGATGACCGCCGCGATCGTGTTGCGCCCGGACTTCGCCGCCACCTTCAACTTTGGCCTCTTGCGCGTGGTCGGCACGGTGCTTGGCCTCGTGCTCACGACATTCCTGCTGCGCATCACGCCCGACGAGGTGTGGGCGCACATCGCCGTGATGGGCGTGCTGTGCGTGGCGTTCCGCTACCTCGCGGGCGCGCACTACGGTATCGCGGTCACGGCGCTCACCGGCACCGTGGTGGTGCTGCTGTCGTTCGAAGGCGTCGACCCGGATGCGGCGATGTACGACCGGGTGCTCAATACCGCGCTGGGCAGCGGCCTCGCCCTCATCGCTTACGTACTGTGGCCGTCGTGGGAGCGGCACCGGGCACGCCATGCGCTGTCGGACATGCTCCGCGCCTACGCGGACTACCTCGACGCGCTCGCCGGGCCGGACGATCGGGCCCGACGTCACGGCGTGCGCATGGCCACGCGCACGGCGCGCACGAACGCGCTGGCATCGGTCGACCGCATGCGCGCCGAGCCGGGCACGCCCGCCGTGCTGCAAGAACTGGCCGAGACGCTCTATGCCAACGGCAATCGCGTGGCGCGTACGGCGATGACGCTCGAGGCGTTGATCGACGCGGGCGACGTGCCGGCCGAGTGGGAGCATGTCGGGCCTTTCCTGCGCGAATCGTCGATCGCGTTGCGCCGGCAGGCCGAGGCGCTCATGCAGGCGGAGGCGGTGACCGCGCCGCCGATGCTGCGCGAGCACCAGCGCGCCTTGGTGGACACCCTCGCTCGCGTGAAGGATCGCGAGTTCGCCGACGCGATCGGCCGCCTCACCGATCGCCTTACCGATAACGTCGATACCATCGCCCACGTGGTGACCCGGCGCAGCGCGGCACCCGCCTGATAGCTGCACGGCGGATGCGCAGGGCACGGGTCGATGCGGGCCGTGTCCACGAACCCTCAGGGTCGCCACGGTCGAACGCTGCCGTCGCTCGCACGATGCCGGCTGGCGCGGGATCGCCCATGCGGTCGGCTCCTCCCCTTCGGTCGCTACAAGGCGCGGGTGGGAGCGGCCCATGCTGCACTGCCAGAGGCATCGCCCGGCACCCGGGCCTACACTCGGGCCATGCTGAAGATCGATACCCACGCGCATATCCTCCCTCGCGACTGGCCCGATCTGGCGGCCCGTTTCGCCGATCCGCGCTTCCCGGTCATGACGCACACCGATGGGCGGCATCGCATCTACAAGGATGGCAAATTCTTCCGCGAAGTCTGGGAGTCCGCCTTCGATCCCGTCCTGCGCACGGCCGACTACGCCCGCTTCGGCGTCGGCGTGCAGGTCATCTCCACCGTGCCGGTGATGTTCTCCTACTGGGCCAAGGGGCACCAGGCGCTCGAGCTTCACCGGCACCTGAACGACGCCATGGCCGCCATCTGTGCCGAGCACCCCCGGCACTACGCGGGTATCGGCACCGTGCCGTTGCAGTCTCCCGATCTGGCGATCCGCGAAATGGAACGCTGCATCGGCGAACTCGGCCTGCAAGGCGTGCAGGTCGGCTCGCACTGCAACGACTGGAACCTCGACGCGCCGGAACTCTTCCCCTTCTTCGAGGCGGCAGCCGACCTGGGCGCGGCGATCCTCGTGCATCCGTGGGACATGATGGGCGCCGACAGCATGCCACGGTACTGGCTGCCCTGGCTGGTCGGGATGCCGGCGGAGCAGTCGCGCGCGGCGTGCTCGCTGATCTTCGGCGGCGTGCTCGAACGCCTGCCTTCCTTGCGGGTTATGCTCGCCCACGGCGGCGGCAGCTTTCCCTACACCATCGGCCGGATCGAACACGGTTTCCGCATGCGCCCCGACCTCGTCGCCACCGACAACGCCCGCAACCCGCGCGCGTATTTCCCGCAGCTGTTTTTCGACTCGTGCGTGCACGACGACCGCGCCCTGCGCTACCTCCTGGACACCGTCGGCAGCGACCGGGTGATGCTCGGCACGGACTACCCCTTCCCCCTGGGCGAGCAGTCGCCAGGCAGCGGCATCGACGCGCTGGGCCTGGACGACACGACGCGTGCCCGCATCTTCCACGGGACCGCGCTGGCATGGCTCGGCGTGCCACTGGCGCGGTTCCAGGCAGCCGCCGCCGGGGCGTGACGTGGCGCACAGGCGCCGCACGAGCCCCGTGGCGCGCTTGTGCCAGAATGCGTCCACCGAGCCGCCATTCGTTCCAGGGGAAACCGACGTGAGACGCCCGCTGTCCCTTCTTGTGATCGCGCTCGCCAGCGCGCCCGCGTTCGCCACCGACGTCAGCATGGCCAACGGCGATGTCCGCTTCCACGTCCCCGACGGCTGGATGACGATCATGCAGTCGCAATCGGAAGACACCGAGGCGCAGGTCTTCCAGGTGCCGGGATCAGCCAACGCCGATGCCACGCTCGCCCGGGTGTCCGTCACCGTGCGCAAGGCGTCCAGTCTTATCGCCTTCCAGCAGTTCGACAAGGAGTATCGCAACCGGGCCAGCCAGCTGACGGACTACCAGGCGGGCACCGCGAAGCAGCCGACCCAGAACGTCTACAGCGCGAAGGAAGGCCCCGTGAAGCTGTCGTATGACGAGCGCTACTTCTACGCCAACGGCTACGCCATCCAGCTCCGTTGCGTCCGACCCACCGGCGATGCGAAATTCAGCGCCGCCTTCGACAAGGGCTGCGCCGACGTCGCCGCCAGCATGCCGTCCTGATCCCATGACCGACTTCGAATGTTCCCACACCTGGGCCGAGGCCCAGGACGCCGCCGATCCGCTGCGCGCCTTCCGCGACGAATTCCACATTCCGCCGCATGACGGGCGCGATGCCCTGTATTTCTGCGGCAATTCCCTCGGCTTACAACCGAAGGGCGTGGCGGCGGCATTGCAGGCGGAACTCGACGACTGGTCGAATCTGGCCGTCGAGGCGCACTTCCGCGGCCGCTCGCCGTGGATGCACTATCACGAGTACGTACGCGACACGATGGCCGAGGTGGTCGGCGCGCTGCCCCACGAAGTGGTCGCCATGAACTCGCTGGGCGTCAACCTGCACCTGATGATGGTGAGCTTCTACCGGCCGACGGCGGAACGCCCCGCGATCCTGATGGAGGCCGGCGCGTTCCCCACCGACCGTTACGCGCTGGAATCGCAGGTGCGTTTCCATGGTTTCGACCCGGCGCGCGACCTGATCGAGCTTCATCCGGACGGTCCCGGCGGCACGCTGTCGATGCAGGCCATCGAACAGGCCATCGCCGAGCACGGCCACCGCGTGGCGCTGATCCTGCTTCCCGGCATCCAGTACCGCACCGGCCAGGTGTTCGATCTCGCCCGCATCGTTTCGCTCGGGCACGCCGCCGGATGTGCCGTGGGGTTCGACCTGGCCCACGCCGTGGGCAACCTGCCGCTGACCCTGCACGACGACGGCCCCGACTTCGCCGTGTGGTGCACTTACAAATACCTCAACGCCGGGCCGGGCGCGGTCGCGGGTGCCTTCGTGCATGAGCGCCACGCGCGCGCCGACGTACCGCGTTTCGCGGGCTGGTGGGGCCACGACAAGACCACGCGCTTCCAGATGGGCCCGACGTTCGTGCCCACGCCCGGTGCCGACGGCTGGCAGCTTTCCAACCCGCCGATCATGGCACTGGCTCCCCTGCGCGCGTCGCTCGACGTGTTTCACCGCGCGGGCATGACCGCGCTCTCGTCAAAGAGCCGCCGCCTCACCGCCTACCTGGACTGGCTCATCCGCTCCCGGCTGGATGACGTGTTGGATATCGTGACGCCGAACGATCCAGCGCAACGCGCCGCGCAATTGTCGATCCGCGTACGCGCCGGACGCGACGCCGGGCGCGCCCTGTTCGAGCACCTCGAACGCCACGGCGTCATCGGCGACTGGCGCGAACCCGACGTGATCCGGCTCTCGCCGACGCCGCTTTACAACCGCTATGCGGATTGTTTTGGCGCGGTCGAGACCATCGAAGCATGGCGGCGGAGCGTTACGGCGTAACCGTGTCCCATCGGTCATGCACCGGGACGACCGAAGGGGTGGGAACCGACCGCATCGGCGATCCGGCGCCAGCCGGCACCTCCCTGCCTTTACGATCTACGCGTCAAACGCCTGGAGACGGGCACGCAACGTGTCGAGCATGAGATCGTGCCCCGCGCCGGGCGACGTGCGCGCCGCGAGGCTGGACTCGGGCGTGCGTCCCTCCCCCGCCGAGGCGGCGGTTTCGGCCGCGGCACGGTAGGCGTCACGGAACGGCACGCCGGCCACCGCCTGCTCGATGGCCACGTCGGTGGCGTACATCGCCGGTTCGATGGCGGCGCGCATCTTCCCGGCCTTCCACTCGAAACGGGCGAGCATGTCGGGGAGCAGTTCCAGCGCCCCCAGCCCCATGGAAAAGCCGTGGAACAACGACCCCTTCGAGAACTGCAGGTCGCGCTGGTAACCCGACGGCAGCGACAGCAACTGCTCGATCTCCGTACGTGCGGCAGCGACGCTGGCATAGCTGGCGCGCAACAATTCCACGACGTCAGGGTTGCGCT
>CAJYHU010000205.1 GCA_913774655.1 uncultured Luteibacter sp.
CCTGCATGCCGGCGATGCCCGACTGGGTCTGGTCGAGGCGGCGCAGGCTGTTCTGCACGGCCTCGTCGAGCTGGCCGGAGAATTCGCCGACGGCCTGCGTCACCTGGTCGATCTCGGCCGCGGCTTCGCCGGCACGGGCAGCCTCGATCGCGGCGTTGAGCGCCACGAGGTTGGTCTGGTGGGCGATGTCCTGCACTGTTGCGGTCAGCTTGCGGATGGCGGTGAAGTAATCGGCGAACTGGGCGTGGTTGCGGCTCATGCCCGACAGCGCGCTGCGCAGCAGGCGCAACTGGCCGTCGAGGTCGCCGGCCTGGGCGATGCCTTCGCCGCCGGCGTCGGCCATGCCGCTCACGCCGGAGCGGGCCTGGTCCAGGGCCGTCGAAATCCTGGCGCCCGACTCCGTCAAACGACCGGCGGCATCCCGGGCCCCTTCGACGGCGGTGCCCAATTCCTGCAACGTCAGGCCGAGGGCCTGGGCATTGGTGAGCACCATGCCCTGCTGCTCGATGGCCTGGATGGTGGTGGCCGGCGCGGTACGCGGCTCGGCGGGCTTCAGCAGGGCGCCCAGGGCGCTGGCGGCCGCCGGATACTGGGCGGCGAGCGCCCGCACGCGGGCGGCGTCACCCGCGGCGGCGGCTTGGGCGAGAAGACGGACGTGCTGGCTCCAGAGGAGAGTCATGGGTGCTTCGCTTTTGGTGGGTCGCCCACTACATCGGTCGCGGGGCGCTGTTCTTGAGCGAAGCAATACCCGTGCCAGTCGCCAGGAGCGCGCCCTGCGCGCGAGGGGCGTCGCGTCGTAAAGAATCCACGCGTCGGGCCGATACCCCCATACACCTCGAACGACGCAGCCCCGATGGCCCGACCCCTCCTCGACACCGTGGAAACCTTCACCCGCCTCGCCGGCCACAACCGCGTGGCGATGCTGCTGTTCCGCCTGGGCGAGCGCCAGGCGTTCGGTATCAACGTGTTCAAGGTGCGCGAGGTGCTTCGCCGGCCGCGCCTGGAGCGCATGCCGAGCATGCACGAGCTGGTGGCGGGCAGTTTCGACTACCGCGGCCATACCATTCCGGTGGTGGACCTCGCCGCCGCGATGGGGTACCCGCCGCTGGCCGGCGTGGATGGCGCGCACCTGATCGTCACCGAGTTCAACCTGTCGGTGCAGGGATTCCTGGTGTCCGACGTGGACCGCATCGTGCACGTCGACGGCGCCCAGATGGCGGCGCCGCCCGCCGCCTTGGGCTACGGCCCCCGCGTGAACGCGGTGACGCGCCTGGACGGTGACCTCGTCGCCATCGTCGACGTCGAGCAGGTGCTGTCCAGCGTCGACCCGCGGGCGGTCGAGGTATCCGACCGCGTGCAGAAGGCGGCCCATGGGCAGTCGATCGCCAATCGGCGCGTGCTGGTCGTCGACGACTCGGCGGTTGCCCGCAAACAGATCGTCGACCTGTTCCGCAAGCTGGAACTCGAATGCGTGGTGGCGAAGGACGGCTCCGAAGGCCTGGAGCGCCTGCGCCAGCTGGTGGCCGGCCCGGCGGCCGAGCGCGTGGCCCTGGTGGTGTCCGATATCGAGATGCCGACGATGGACGGCTACGCGATGACCCGCGCCATTCGCGACGAGCCCCAGCTGCGCCACCTCAAGGTGCTGCTGCACAGTTCCCTGAGTGGTGTATTCAATGAGGCGATGGTGGCCCGCGTGGGAGCGGATCGCTTCATCGCCAAGTTCCAGCCGGACGTGCTCGCCACGGCCGTCATGGAACTGCTGCCCGCCTGACGCGCGACGGCCCACCGTCGCCGGATCGTCTCCGGCGGGCGACGGAATTCCGCCGCCATCGCCCATGTTCCTTCTGAAAACGGCGCCACGGCGCCGTTTCGCATTGCGCTTTCCACCGTGGCACGCCTCTTGCTGAGCCCCTCGGGCCAAGTCAACGAGAGGGCCCGTGCCCATGATCGACTCCAAGGATCCGCTGTTCGGCGTGCATGCCCAGGCCCTCGGCCTGTGGCAGCGCCGTGCCGAGGTCATTTCGTCGAACCTCGCCAATGCCGACACCCCGGGCTTCCTCGCCCGCGACCTCGATTTCCGCAAGGCGATGTCCGCCGCCACCGGTGCGATGGACGGCGATCGCCTGTCGATGACCGCCACCGAGGCAGGGCACATCGGTGGCAACCCCGCCGTGGCGCTGGCCGAGGCCAACCAGCTGGCGTATCGCCAGGAAACCCAGCCGTCGATGGATGGCAACACCGTGGACACCCAGGTGGAGCAGGCGCAGTTCGCCAGCAACGCCATCCACTACCAGGCCTCGTTGAGCTTCATGACGGCCCAGATCCACGCCATGCGTATGGCCATCACGGGTAGCAGCTCATGAGCCTCCTGAAGATCTTCGACGTCGCCGGTTCCGGCATGGCCGCGCAGTCCGCGCGCCTGAACACCACCGCCAGCAACATGGCCAACGCCGACAGCGTGTCCGGCAGCGAGGCCACGGCCTATCGCGCGCGGCAACCGATGTTCGCGGCGGTGCAGCGCCAGGTCGACGGCCAGATGGAAAACGAAGGCGTGCGCACCCTCGGCGTCACCGAGAGCCAGGCGCCCGTGCAGTCCCGCTACGAGCCCGGCAACCCGATGGCCGACACCAACGGCTACGTGTATTCGAGCAACGTCAACCCGGTCGACGAGCTGGTCAACATGATCTCCGCGTCGCGCTCCTACCAGAACAACGTCGAAGTCATGAACAGCGCCAAGCAGCTCATGCAGAAGACGCTGGACCTCGGCAAATAAGGATTCTCCATGGCTGTCGACTCCGTCGCTACCAACACGTTCGGCTCCAGTACCTCCACCTCGAACCAGCTGCAGCAGCAGACGCTTTCGCAGTCGGATTTCCTGAAGCTCATGGTCACCCAGATGACCAACCAGGACCCGACCAAGCCCATGGACTCCACCCAGATGGTGGCGCAGATGGCGCAGTTCTCGCAGGTGGCCGCCACGCAGCAGTTACAGCAGTCGTTCGACTCGCTGGCGTCCAACCTGTCCGGCGACCAGTTCGTGCGCGCATCGGCGATGGTCGGCCACGACGTGCTGGTGCCGTCCTCCGCGGCCAAGCTGCAGGGCGGCACGATGAGCGGCGCGGTGAACGTGCCCAGCTCCGGCACCATCGTCAACGTGCAGATCAAGGACGCGGGCGGCAACGTCGTGCGCACCCTGCCGCTGGGCCAGCCCGATACCGGCCTGGTCGACTTCACCTGGGACGGCAAGTCCGACGACGGCACGCAGCTGCCGGACGGCGCCTATCAGATCTCCGCTACTTCCGGCGGGACCGCGGCGAGCACCTTCGTGCGCGGCAAGGTGGAAGGCGTCGGTGCCTCGGGCACCGATGGCACGTACGTGCAGGTGGCCGGTTACGGCGGCGCCCTGCTCAGTCAGATCGCGCAAATCCTGTAACGCACAGCGAGGAATTCCACCATGCCTTTCGATATCGCCCTCAGCGGCCTCAACGCGGCGTCCACCGACCTGGAAGTGACCGCCAACAACATCGCCAACGTCAACACCGTCGGCTACAAGGGCTCGCGCGCCGAGTTCTCCCAGGTGTATTCGGTGGCCGGCGAAAACCTCTCCGCCACGGCCGCCGGCAGCGGCGTGCGCGTGACCAACATCGCCCAGCAGTTCGGCGACGGCAACCTCACCCAGACCGGCAACTCGTACGATTTCGCGCTCAGCGGCGAAGGCTTCTTCACCCTTCACGACGGCTCGGGCTACTCGTATTCGCGCGCGGGCAACTTCCATCCCGACGCCAACGGCTTTATCGTCAACGCCACGGGCCAGCGCGTGCAGGTGTATCCGCCGACGCCCACGGGCGGTTTCAACATTTCCTCGCTGTCCGACCTGCAGATCACCACCGGTTCGGCGCCGGCCAAGGCCAGCGCCAACATCGGGCTGACCGCCAACCTGCCCTCGACCGCCACCGCGCCGGCCGTGACCCCGTTCGACCCGACCAACGCCCAGACCTACACCAACCTGTCGACCTTCCAGGCCTACGATTCGCTCGGCGCCACCCATACGGTCAACGTGTATTACGCGAAGAACGCCACGTCCAACGGCTGGGACGTGCACATGACCGTGGACGGCACCCAGATGAAGGATGCCAACGGCAACCCGCTGACCCAGCAGCTGACCTTCAGCGCCGGCGGCGCCATCGCCACCCCGGCCAACGGCAAGCTCGACTTCGGCCCCGTGTCGCCCAACCCCGGCGCGCAGCCGATCGACCTGGCGATCGACGTGAGCAAGGTGACCCAGTTCGGCGACACGTTTTCGACCACGGCGGTCACCAACGACGGCTACTCGGCCGGCAAGTTCTCCAAGATCGACGTGGCCAAGGACGGTACCGTCTCGGCCATCTACTCCAACGGCGCCACGATCCCGCTGGGCCAGCTGGCCATCGCCACCTTCGCGAACAACCAGGGCCTGCGCCAGCTCAACGACACCAATTGGGTGCCGTCGTCCGAATCGGGCCAGCCGATCCGCGGCGTGGCCAACTCCGGCGACGTCGGCGTGGTGCAGTCGGGCCAGCTCGAATCCTCGAACACGGCCGACCTCACGGCGCAGCTGGTGAACATGATCAAGGCGCAGCGCAACTACCAGGCCAACGCGCAGGTGATCACCACCGATAACCAGCTGACCCAGACGATCATCAACATCCGCAGCTGACGGCGGGGGATAAGCCATGGATCGTTCCGTCTACATCGCGATGACCGGGGCCCGCATCACCTGAGTGGCCCCGGTCATCGCGATGTAGACGGAACGATCCATGGCTTATCCCCCGCCGTCAGCTGCGGATGTTGATGATCGTC
>CAJYHU010000206.1 GCA_913774655.1 uncultured Luteibacter sp.
CGGCGTTGTAGGGCGGAGCGAGGTGAAGCTCACTGGCTCGCCGCGGGGCGCCGCAGGGGCTCTCACAACACGCCGCCTCAGTCATGGGGAGAGTCTTCGGTGTCCACCCTCGAGGCGAGTTCCGCACAAGTGAGCGGCCGAAGGCCACTTAGGTACACGGGCCGCGCCAGCGGCCCCTCCCTGTCGAACGCGGAGGACCTGACTGAGCAGCGAGGGTGGACACCGAAGGCTCTGGCCTCAGCGCCTCACGGCGCCATCGTCCGCACCAACGGCACGACCTGCATCCATGCAGCATTCCCCGCCCTTCCGCGAAGAACCAAAAAAAGAGCCCGGCTTGCGCCGGGCTCCTTTGTGTAGCTACCGATCGTGCTCGGATTACTGCTGGACCTGCAGTTCCGTGCGACGGTTGCGAGCGCGGCCTTCGGCCGTGTCGTTCGTGTCGATCGGGTTGTTCTTGCCGTGGCCGACCGGACCTTCCAGGCGATCGGCAGAGATGCCGTGCGCGGTGAGGTAGTCGTACACGATCTTCGCGCGACGCTCGGACAGGGACTGGTTGTAGGCATCCTTACCGACGCTGTCGGTGTAGCCGGCAACCATGACCTTGACCTGCGGGTAGCGCTGCAGGGTGTCGACGGCCTGGTCAAGCACGCCCAGCGACTCGCTGGTCGGCTCCTGCAGGGTCGGGCCGATGTTCGTCTCGCCCTTCTTCGGACGGTCGAACTTGAAGTTGACGCCGCGCAGGTCGATGACGACCTTCTGCGGGCAACCGTCCGGACCGACGATCGTGCCAGCCGGCGTACCCGGGCACTTGTCGTCGCAATCGTTCACGCCGTCGCCATCGCTGTCGAGGGTCGAGCAGTCCGGCTGGGTCGGAGCGGCCGGGGCGACCGGGGCCGGAGCGGCCGGCGGCTCGCCGAAGCGCGACACGATCGAGAAGCCGAGGAACCAGTCACCGTAGCCGTTCTCGCTGCGGATGGTCTTGTCGTCCCAGTCGTAGCGGTAGCCGGCTTCCACGCGGAAGTCCGAGCTGTCGGTGATGGTCTTGGACACGCCGACGCCGAGCTCGGCGGCCGGGGACCAGCCGCGGTCCGACGGGTTGTGGTGGTACGAACCCATCACGCCCGCCAGCAGGTACGGACGCCAGCTGTCCCACGCACCGGCGTAGAAGCGAGCGGCAACGCCGTAGCTGTTGTTGGCCCAGTGGCCGGTGCCATCGTTATCGCGCTTGGTACGATCGGCGAAGATGTCGATCGACGCGTTGTTCGAGATGAACTTGCCGAAGCCCAGGCCGTAATAAACCTGGCGGCTGTTGGTGTTGCGATCGGTGTCGTTGTAGTAACCGCCAACCGTCGGGGCGATGTACCAGCGGCCGTCGTAGCCGTTACCCGCCGTGTCGGCGGATTCCTGCGCGTGAACGGCACCCACGCCGCCCAGGGCCAAACCAATCAGCAAAAACAAGCCCTTACGTTTCATCGGTGTCTCCTCATTATTGGTATTCGCGTCCGCGCTCCAACCCCAGACGGAAATCGCGCGTAGAACTCTGTCGAATCCGGGGACTTCGGCCGTCCCTCGCTTTTATACCCCTTCAACGGGCGGCGGCAGTTTAGCAAAAATCAAACATTTGGTGCGCTGCCGCCGCCAGCCGTTCATACTTGAGTCACAGGTATTATCAAGCCGTGAAGAGCGTCATGAATTCGTGAATGGGCATCGCGTCGAGAGTTTCGGCCGATTCCGTCACCGCCAGCACCTTCTCGACGCGCTCCGCCGGCCACTCGGCGCGCAGGGCCGATTCGAACTTCTTCAGCAGCACCGGGATGCCTTCGGCGCGGCGCTTGCGATGGCCGATCGGGTAGTCGATGGAGACCTTTTCGCTGCTGGAACCGTCCTTGAAGAACACCTGCACCGAATTGCCGATGTAGCGCTTTTCCGGATCGAAATAATCCTTGGTGAACTGCGGATTCTCGACCACCGTCATTTTGTCGCGCAGCGCGTCGATACGCGGATCGGCGGCGACGTCGTCGTTGTAGTCGTCGGCCGTGAGGCGACCGAAAATCAGCGGCACGGCCACCATGTACTGGATGCAATGGTCACGGTCGGCGTAGTTCGCCAGCGGGCCGGTCTTGTCGATGATGCGCACACCCGCTTCCTGGGTCTCGATGACGATCTTCTCGATCTCGTCGATGCGCGAACCGACCTGGGCGTGCAGCTTCATCGCGCACTCCACCGCCGTCTGGGCGTGGAATTCGGCCGGGAAGCTGATCTTGAACAGCACGTTCTCCATCACGTAGCTGCCGAACGGACGCTCGAACTCGAACGCGTTGCCCTTGAAGGCGACATCGTAGTAGCCCCAGGTCTTCGCCGACAGCGCGGACGGGTAGCCCACCACGTTGCGATACACGGCGTTGATGGCGTGGGTGACGGCGCGGCGGCAGGCGTCGCCGGCGGCCCAGCTCTTGCGCGGGCCGGTGTTGGGGGCGTGGCGGTAGGTGCGCAGCGCGCCGTTGTCGATCCAGCTGTGCGACACGGCCGTGGTGATCTGGTCCTTGCTGCCACCCAGCATCGCGGTGGTGACCGCGGTGGAGGCGAGGCGCACGAGGATCACGTGGTCCTGGCCGACGCGGTTGAAGCTGTTCTTCAGGGCATAGCAGCCCTGGATTTCATGGGCCTTGATCGCGTAGCCCAGCACGTCGCGCACGGTGAGCGGCTTGCCGCCGTCCTTTTCCGCCTTGCGCGAGAGGTAGTCGGCCACGGCGAGGATGGCGCCCAGGTTGTCCGAGGGATGACCCCACTCGGCGGCAAGCCAGGTGTCGTTGAAGTCGAGATAGCGGATCTGGGTGCCGATGGCAAAGGCGCCCTGCACCGGATCGAGCTCGTGCGAGGTAAACGGCACGCGGACGCCGCCGGCCAGGGTCGCACCCGGCACCACGGGTCCGAGGTGCTTGACGCAGTCGGGGAACTTCATCGCCAGCGCGGAGCAGGCCAGCGAGTCCAGGAGCATGTAGCGCGCGGTGTCGTAGGCCTCCTGCGAGTCGATCCGGTAGTCGGCCACGTAGTTGGCGATGTCGACCAGCGGCTGGTCCGGGTCGGGACGCGTGGCGGAACGGATGTCGTGTGCGCTCATGGACTTCACTCGTGCGGGGTTGGGAAAGCCGGCGATTTTAGCCGCTCACCCCCGGGGCGTCTTGCCGCGCCGCAGCTGAAAGCCGACAATGCTCCCACTACAACCCAAAGGGGAGTAGTTCCGCGGGGCCCCTCGCCCCGTGCGCGCCGATCGTCAATACGGACGCCACCCGCGTCCCGGTCGTCGCGGCGGCTTCGCGCCGGGAACGAGACTTTTGCGGTGGGACGACGGGCGCGCACCCCCGTCGCCTGCCGCATCCGTTCTCGAAGGCGCGCGAAGGATGCCCATGGATTTCCTCTCCCCCGAATTTCTCTCCGGCCTGGCGGCGATCATCCTGCTCGACCTCGTGCTGGCCGGCGACAACGCCATCGTGATCGCCCTGGCGGCGCGCAACCTACCGCGCGAGTTGCAGAAGAAAGCCGTGTTCTGGGGCACCTTCGGGGCGATCGCGCTGCGCATCGTCCTTACCTTCGCGGTGATCTGGCTACTCAACCTGCCGGGCCTCATGCTCGTCGGCGGCCTGCTGCTGCTGCCCATCGCGTGGAAGCTGCTCAAGCACGAGGAGAGCGATCCCACGGTCAGCGCGGCCTCCGGCTTCTGGTCGGCGATCCGCACGATCGTGGTTGCCGATGCACTGATGGGCCTGGACAACGTGCTGGCGATCGCCGGCGCCGCGAAGGGACACATGGGCCTGGTCATCCTGGGCCTGGCGATCAGCGTGCCCCTCGTGGTGTGGGGCTCGACCCTGATCCTGCGCTTGATCGAGCGCTTCCCGGTGATCGTCTACATCGGCGCCGGGGCCATCGCCTGGACGGCGGCCCGGATGATCGCCCACGACCAGCTCACCTCGCCCTGGTTCGACGCGCGTCCGTGGGCGGCCTGGGCGCTCGACGCGGTGCTCGTGCTGGCCGTGTGCGGCGGCGGATGGCTCGCCGCCCGCCGCCGCCTGGCATAAGCGCCTGCGGCGCGCCTGGCCATGGCGGTCGCAGCGTCGCTCGCGCCGTTGCGGCCTTAATGACCGGCCCTTATCCGTGCGACGTCCACGGAGCGTCGAACCACGGCAGGCGACGCCGCGACAGACGAAAAGGCCCTGCCTCCCGTCGTGCGGCGGTTGAAGCGCGCGCACGGCGGGAGGCAGGGCCTGGTCGTTCGAAGGGTATCGGCTCGCTTAGAAGCGGAAGCGCACGTACGCTGCCGGACCGTTGAGCTTCATGTCCAGGTCGAGGTCGTAGTTGCGCTTGTCCTGGTTGAGCTTGATCTTCGTGTAGGCGTATTCGGCGCCGAAGCCGACGTTCTGCCACGGGAAGTACTCGACGCCCAGTGCGGCATCCCAGATGTGGCCGTTGAGACGGCCGCCGTTCTTCTTCACGCCCGACGCGTTGAAGTACATGCGCCACTGCTCGTTGAACGCGTGGCGCCAGCCCAGCTGCAGGTTGGGCGCCCATGCGTTCGTGCTGCCCGAGGCACCGTCGGAGACGGTCTGGCCCATGGCCGAGGCCGTGCCGCTGATGCTGTAGTGCACCTTGTAGTACGCCGCGCCGATGCCCAGGCCGAAGACGTCGTCACCGGTGCCGAACCACCACTTGTAGGCGGCGCTGCCGAAAGTGAACTTCAGGTCGCCCTTGACGTAGGCGTCGGCGGCGATCGGCTGGCCGAGGAAGTTGATCTGCTCGGACAGGCTCTTGGAGTGCGAGCGATCCACTTCGTAGTAGTCGAAGGTGAAGCCCTGGTGCTCACCGATAAGGAAATCCAGGCGAACACGCGGCACGGTCTTGTGCTTCTTGAAGTCGAGGTCGTCTTCGAGATTCACGTTGCCCGAGCTGTTGAAGAAATCCGTGCGCGCACCGATGTTGGTGTCGTTATTTGTGTAGTAACCACCCACCCACAGGCTGATATTGTCGAGCGCCGGCGACTGCGACTTCTTGTCGGAGCTGTCCTGCGCGTGCGCAGCGGCGCCGAAGACGGCGAGAGATGCAAGGGCCAGACCCGCGGCGACCTTGCCGGAACGTTGTGGATGAAAGCGCATGATGACTCCCTGCTTTAAGAATTCGATCGGTGATGTCACTCCCCGAGCGAAATCTTAACGAAGGGTTATGTGTGCGAGATGTGCAGGGGAACTCTCGCGTGTTTGAAACGCGTTCATGCGCCAGTCGTGAAACGGCGGTGAATGTCAAAGCGTTACAGGCAAGCGCACCGTCACCGTGCTGTCAGGCGTGTCGCGCGTAATGCCCACGCCCAGCGTCACGTTGAGTGTTTCCTTCTCGTTGAATCGATACGAGCCGCCGATCAGCAACGAACCCAGCGTCACGCGTGCCGAGCCGGGCAAGGCCCTGCCCGCCTGTTGCGTGCGCCCCACGAACGCCTGGTCGTAGCCGATGCTGATGGACGCCTTTTCGTTGAGCGACAAGCCCATGCCCAGGCTCACGTCGGCGATGTCGCCGGCCTTGACGCTGCCGAGAAACTCACGTCCCGCGCCCAGCACGTTGCGACTGACCCCGTGGCGCTCGAAGTTATGCAGATAGCTGAAGTTGCCGAAGAACACCACCGGGTCCGACGGATACAACCAGGTCAGGCCGGCCTGCGCCGAGTAGAAGCCCGAGCCCGTCGGGCTGCGCAAAGGCAGCCCGGTGCCGGTGTAGTTCGCCACGCAACGCGTGACGCAGTCGCTGGTGACCTCGAACGGATCGCGGCCGGTACGGGACTTCGCACGGAACCAACCGACGTAATACGGACTGTCGGCGCCGCCCTCGTTGAGCTGGTAGCGCAACGTGGCCTCGATATCGCCCAGGCCCTTGCCGCGGGTGGTAAACAGCCGGTCCTGCGCGGTGCCCGTGAAGATTTCGCGGCTGATCGTGTCGGTGTGCGTATCCACGTAGGGAATGCGCACTTCCAGCTCCATGCGACGGGTGAGTCCATAACGCAACGCCACCGCTCCGGTCTGCGTCGTGGTTTTTACCTGGCGCACATCGACCAGGCCGATGAGGATCGCCGGAATCACCGTGTAACCCACCAGCGCCACGCGATCGCTCGACGAATAGCCGTACTGATACGACGGCTCGACGATGAGCTTGCCTGGCGGCGTGAGTACGCCGGGCTGGTCGAAGATCGGCGCGACCTCGGGCGGGCGTTCGTCCTGCGCGGGACGCCGTCCGACCGACGGGGCCGCCGCCACGGGGGACGATGGCGATGCCTGTGGCCCCTGTGCCGACGACGCCACGTCGGGGGCACCGGTGCCGCGCGCGTCATTGAGCACATCGAGTCCGACGGCGCGACGAAGGTCGGCGTATTGCATCTCTTGCGCCGCCAACTCGCGCTTCATCTGGTCCAGTTCGGCTAGCTGCTCGGCCATGCGGCTGCGCATGGCGTCGATGCGGCGCCCCTGTGCCTCGATCCGTTCACGCAGCGCCGGATCGACGGCTGTCTCCTGCGCCAGGCACGTGCCGATCCACATCGGTAGGACCGCGAGCGTGAGCGCGCCCCGTCGAACCGTCGTCTGTATCCCCCTGCCCCTGCGAACCATGCGTCAATTCCCCCGGAACGTGATCACCGCGTCTTTGATCGATTCGTCCAGGCGCAGGTTCTGCAACATGCGCGAGGTATTCACCGACGCGTCGATCGTGGTGGTGGCCGTGATGGTCTGGTTGTCCAACGCGTTTTGCACGATGAGACCGGGCCCGCCCGACAGGGGCAGCGTCGCGGTCGTAACGACCGGCGGCACCGTGACCGGCGACTCGATCGCCGGGGCAGCCGTGCCCACGCCACCCGCGCCGTTGGTGACGACCGTCGTCCGGAGGGCGTCGGAGAGCGCGCGGGCCTGGTCGATGCTCATCCGGGCGACGTCCGGAATCCTCACCGACGTGCGGATCGCCTCCACGCCGTTGACCCGCACCATGCGTTCGAGCGCGAACGAAGCGCGCAGGTCGTCGCCGAGGTCGAAGCCACCCCGGGTGGCGTCAAGGCGCGCGTCGCTGACCCGCGTGGGGGCTGGGAAGTTCATCGCGTACGCAGGCGTACTCGTCGCGCAGGCGATCACCATGGCCAAACGCAGTCGTCGATTCATACATCCCCCGGTCCGCGCTTGGCGATCACCAGCGGATCGAGTCCGTTGCGCTGGATACCCTCGGACACCGGCGCCGCGGGCGCGACGGCCCAGTCGCGTGGACTATTGAAGATGGCGCGCTCGCGTTCGTTATGGATCACGAAAACGATGTGGTTCTTCCACATGTCGTCGAAGCGACGCCGGGACATCGAGCGCGTGCCGCGGGCGGGGTCGCCGATAAGCACGCGTCCATGCTTATAGCCCTTCACCACCACGAAGTGGTGATATCCGCGCTCGTCGATCAGCACGATCGCGGGGATGCCCTCCTCGTCGAGTTTTTCCAGCGGCACGTCGAAGCCGTCGGCCTCGAAGCCGATCGAGGCGAGGAAACGCTTGATGTCCAGCAGCGAAAATCCATCGCGTCCGATCTTGGCGCGGTCCCCGCCGGCGTACATCACGTCGAAGGCGGTCTGCTCGTTCATCGGGTAGGCGTACTGGTAGGTGAGCAGAGTCGCCACGGCCGCGGACCCGCAACTGAAGTCGTAGGCCTGGCGGATCGTGTTGCGGAACCTCGCTTCTTTCAGGCTGGTCATCTTCAACGGGTACGACGTGCCGGGTCCGGTCTGCACGTCGGCCCGACCGGCCGCGGCGACCGGCGCGGCGAGCAACCCGAGGGCGCCCAGAACGAGCGCCGCCTTCACGGGTTCATCCGCACGTTGACGATCGTGGCGTTCTGGATCAACACGTTGTTGCCCGAGTTCTGGATCACGGTGGGCAGGCCGGCGGCGTTGCCGAAGGCGGTGTCACCGACCACGTTGGCGCCGCTGTAGGTCTGGTTCGCGCGGTTGTCGCTCAGCGTGCCGTGGATATCCTGCTCATTGACGTTGTTGACCCATGCCGTGGCGGTGCCGCCGCTCATCGTTCGCAGACGTTCGACCGGCATGGCCGGGCCAAACGATGGCGCGACCGTCTGGGCGACGGTGGACGCCGAGGCGACCGACAGCGCGATCGCGGTACAGGCGTGGAGCGGACGGAGCATCGACATGGTGTTCTCCTGGGACGGGTGCCCCCTGGCGAACCACGGGGCGCGGGCGCCCCGTGGCCGTCGTTAGGTCATCGCGTTACGGCTTACGGCGCGCCGCCGACGCTCAGGTTGGCCTGCACGTTGACGCTCTGCTGGATGAGCGCGTTGGCGCCGGAGCTCTGCGCGAAGCTGCCGATGCCGGCGAGCGCGGAGCCCGCGCTTCCCATGCTGTTGGCCATGCTGAAGCTGCCGGTGGTGGCCGAGGTCGTACCACCGTTGCCACCGCTGCCGCCCGCACCGGCCGTGCCCGAACCGCCCATGCCGTCGCCACCGGACGCACCGGCGCCGCCGGCGCCGGACATCGCCGTCGCCGTGCCGCCCGCGCCTGCGGTCGCCGTGCCGCCGGTCGAGGTCGGCGAGGCGTCGCCCGCCGTGGACGAGGCACCGGTGCTCGTCGAGGCACCGCCCGTGCTGGCCGTCGATCCGCCGGTCGGTGCGCCGCCACCGGCGCCACGCGACCGGGCCGCGCCGCCATCGCCCGAGGCGCTGCCACCGTCACCCTGGGTATCACCGCCGTAGGCCAGCGAGGAGCCCATCGCGTCACCGCTGGTGGTAGACGCATCGCCGCCCACGGCGCCCCGCGCGCTGGCCCGTCCGCCCTGACCGCCGTCGCCGCCGGCCCCACCCCGTCCGTTGCCGCCCCAGGCGTCGCCGCCCGCGCCGCCGCGGGCGCCACCGGCGTTGCCCATGTTCGTCGCGACGTTGCCGAAGCTGTTCGTGGTGTTGCCGGTCACCGCGCCGTTGAGCGTGCTGGTGGCGATGGCGTTGGTGGTGTTGAACGACCCGGACGTCATCGTCGTGTTCGTGTTGGTATGCGTCGAGCTATCGGTGTAAGTCGAGCTGTCCGTGTACTGGATAGCGGTGGAGCGGCGCTGCGCCGAGGCGCCGCCCGCGCCGGTCTGGGTGTCGTCGGCCATGGCCGGCAGGGCAAATCCGATGGCGAAGCAGATCGCCGTGGCGATGAGGGTCTTACGCATGGGAGAGTCTCCTTTGGGATTCGAAACCGCGGTGTTCGAACGCCCGGCGCGCCCTGCCAACGCGCCGGGTTCCCGGTGTGGAGCAAGGAGCGTGCCTCGCCGGCCGGACGTGCCGCGCACCGCGCCACGACGTGCCTGGCACGCGCGCCTGCACGCCGGGCTCACGCCCGGCCTGTAACCGCACCGATACAACGCGTTTCGCCCGTGCTGCGCCGGGCCTTGCCCCCGCCGGCCG
>CAJYHU010000207.1 GCA_913774655.1 uncultured Luteibacter sp.
CCCTACACGACGCTCTTCCGATCTGGTTCCCCGACGCAACCGGCGATGCCGTGCTGCCGATGGACGACGCGACGGGGTTCAGGACGTCGCTTACCGCCTGGGTCAACGTGTCGCCCACGTTCGACGCCATCGCCCCACCCAGCCGGTCGCCCAGTTGATCCACGCCCTCGCCGACACGGGTCACGAGGGTGCCCGTCGCCGAGGTAATGGGCGCGATCGGCGTACCGCCGCCCACCGTGGCGACGCCGCCGCCCAGGTCCTGGACGGCCTCGCCCGTGTAGTTCACCACGTTGCCCACGCTGGCGGTGGTCACGCCAAGCGGGTTGTCGATGTTGCCCGTCTGGCCCAGGCCGCTGGTGAGGCCATCGCCCAGTGCGGTAACGGCGTTACCGAGATCGCCAACCGTGCTGCCCACGGCGTTCGCCAGGCCTCCGGTGCCACCGAGCGCGGTGACGGCGGGAATCTGCACGCCGATGCCGGAGACGGCCGTTCCCGTCGCGGAAATGATGCCACCGAGGCCGGTGCTGACCATGCCGATCGCGTTGCTGGCCGTTGCGGGTGTAATGCCACCACCGGTGCCGCCACCGGTGCCGCCACCGTCACCGCCGCCCGTGCTCCCGCCGCCGTTGCCGCCATCGCCGCCCCCCGTGCCACCGCCGGTCCCGGTGCCGGTTCCGGTGCCACCCGCGCCGCCATTCGAGCCGCTTCCGCCGCCCGTCCCACTGCCGGTACCGCCGGTGCCGCCGCTACCGCCCCCATTCGTGGAGCCGTCGCTGCCGCCAGCACCGCCCGGGTTCACGGTGGATCCGCTACCGCCACCCGAACGCGTCGAACCATGGCCGCTGCACGCGGTGACCGACACCATCGCGGCGAGCAGGCAGCTCGCCAGGACAGTACGGGAAAAGGCCTTGCCAAAAGTCGTGTCTTTCATGTCGGTCTCCCAACGCCTCAGCGTTTCGTGCTCCAGACACGGAGCGATTCGCAGACTGCGACCCCCGTCACAGCCTTGAAGTCATCTAAGGCCCAGGGAAAGAGAACAATTACGCAAATTTGGCCGCCATCGCGACGCGCAATGCGCCAATTCGGAAAGACGTCAAAAACGCGGCCATGCGATGTCGACAGTCGCTAACCTGGATCGATATAAAAAACCGGGCTCGTGTCGCGGCATCCCTTGTGCGGAGCTCGCCTTGAGGGTGGGCACCGAAGGCTCGGGCCTCACCGTCCGAGCCGGCGGCAAGGCCAGCATCCATGCGACATCCCCCGCACTTGCGCGATGAACCAAAAAAAAACGCCCCCGAAGGGGCGTCGAAACCATCCGTGCACGAGGCTTCAGTGCACGGTAAACAACTTGTCGAAGCCGGCGATGCGCAGCGTGTTGCGCAACTGCGGGCTAGCGTTCACCAGGCGGATCTCGGCCCGGTCGCCACCAGCGTGCTCGCGCAGCAGCATCAGCATGCCGAGCGCGGAACTATCCATCGTGGTGACCTCTTCAAGGTCGAGCACGTAGCTGCGGGCCGGCGGAATGTCGCCCAGGCACACGTCATGGAAGGCGCGGTGGATGGAGAAGTCGAAGCGGTCGCCCAGGTGAAGGGTGAGCGCGCCCTGTTCGGTATCGTGGTGGACGTTGATGGCCATGATGCTTTCCTCAGAACAGGTCGATGTCGCCGGCGGCCATGGACTGCTGCAGCGCGGGACCGCGTGCACGCAGGCGGGCGCGCTCACGCTGCTCGGCCAGGCGGGCTCGGACACGCTGGGCGCGGGCGCCGAGTTCGTTCGTTTCGGCGGGCACGAAGGCCAGCTCTTCGATGTCACGCGTGCAGTCGGCGGTCACGTCCTGCAGTTCGACCAGGCGGCTGCGGGTCTGGTGCAGGAGCTGGCTGAGGATGTCCTCGAACTGCAGCGAACGGATCGTGGTGGAGACGTCGTTGCCGAGGCCGCGGTTGATGGTCGCCGCTTCGTCGGCCGCGGCGCTGGTGCGGGCGTTCGACTCGGTGATGTTCGACATCATTTCGTCGATGTCGCCCTTGGCCTGCAGCGCCACGTTCATGTCTTGCGAGGCCATGTTGCCGACCAGTTCGCGCAGCTGCTCCATGGCGATGCGCGACCGCTCCACGTGCGTGCCGATCTTCTCGTTGAACTGGTTGCTGTGCTGGGCGAGGTTGCGGATCTCGCCTGCGACCACCGCGAATCCGCGACCGGATTCGCCGGCACGGGCGGCTTCGATCGCCGCATTGAGCGCCAGCAGGTTGGTCTCCTCGGCGATCGTGTTCACGTTCTTGAGCAGCGCGAACACGGCGTCCATCTCTTTGGCCATGCCGTCGATGCGATAGACGATGCGCAGGCTATCGCGCGAGAGGTGCACGATGAGGCCGACGAAATGCTCGAGCAGGCCGGCGGTGCGCGAGGCGAAGTCCTGCACGGAAATCCCCTTGCCGCCGCTCTCGATGATCTCGCTGAGCAGCTTCTGCTGCTTGCCCGTCTTGTGCGACAGGCCGTTGAAGCCGCCGCCCAGTTCCGCCACCGCGTCGCGGAGCAGGTCGAGGGCCTGGTTCAGTTCGCGGCTGGCGTGGCCGAGTTCGTCGACGATGGCGCTGCGCACGTCTTCCATGGCCTCACGCACCGACGCTTCGTCGCTGGACGGCGAGGGGGTCAGCACCACCTCCACGTCGGGCACCGGCGCGGGTCGCAGGGCGATCGCGATCCAGGTGGCGGCGAGCAGCGCCACGACGACGGGCGCGACCCAGGCCGCGTGGAACACCAGGACCAGGAGCAATGCCACGATGCTGGCGGCAAAGCCGATGCTGCGTTCGTTCTTGGGAATGACCATGATGGAAGTCTCGCTGTTCAGGTGCCGACGCGCGCGGCGACGGATACGGGGGTATGGGCCAGTTCGAGCAGGCGGTTGGCGATCGCGTCGAGCGATCGCATCTCGGCGGCGGCCCCGGCCTTCCATGCGGCGCCGGGCATGCCCCATACGACGGAGCTGGCTTCGTCTTGCACGAGCGTGGGGGCGCCCGCTTCCTTGAGTTCACCCAGCCCGCGCGCGCCGTCGTCGCCCATGCCGGTCAACAAGCAACCGATGGCGGCGGCGCCGACGCTGGCGGCCATGGAACGGAACAGCACGTCCACCGACGGCTTGTGCCGGTTCACCGGCGGGCCGTCGTGCAGGCGACAGACGTGGCGCGCGCCGTCCCACATCACCAGCAGGTGCTGGCTGCCCGGCGCGATATACACATGGCCGGGCTGGATGGGCTGGCCGTCGCGGGCCTCGCATACTTTCATCGCGGAGCAGGTGTCCATGCGCGCCGCGAACGGCCCGCTGAATGCGGCCGGGATATGCTGGGTGATGACGATGGGCGGCGCGGTCGGCGGCATCGCCTCCAGCACCACGCGAATGGCTTCGGTGCCACCGGTGGAGGCACCGATGGCGATGATGCGGGTACCGCCGCGCGAGCCGGGCGTCTGCGCGCGCGGCAGCACGGCATCGGCCGAAAGGCGCGGCGCCACGTCGAGCTTGGCGGGGCTGAGGTCGATCTTCACCACCGCCGAGCGCTCGCGCGGCTTGGCGCCGGCGGCAAGGCGGACCTTCGCGCAGATATCCGGCGCGTGCTCCATGAACGTGGTGGCCAGGTCCGCCGACGGCTTGGTGAAGAAGTCGACCGCGCCCAACTCGAGTGCGCGCAGCGTCACGTCGGCACCGCGCTCGGTGAGGGTGGACACCATCACCACCGGCATCGGGCGCAGGCGCATGAGGTTTTCGAGGAAGGTCAGGCCATCCATGCGCGGCATCTCGACGTCGAGCGTAAGCACGTCGGGATTGAGCGCCTTGATCTTCTCACGCGCGATCAGCGGGTCCGGCGCGGTGCCCACCACCTCGATGCCCGGGTCGGACTCGAGCATGGCGGTCAGCACCTTACGGACAAGGGCCGAATCGTCGACGATGAGGACGCGTACTTTCTGCATGGACTCTTGCCGGTGGGTGAGGCTTGGGCATCCGAGGCGGCATGCCGACCGGATCGTGGATCAGGCGATGGAGCGTCAGAACAGCTCCACCTCTCCCTTTATCGGATCGTCGGCCAATCGCTTGAGGTAACGTTTCTCGCGATCGGCCAGGTTGTTGTCGTGGGTGGAGCGCAACTGACGCACGCGCACTCGCCCGCTCACCGGGAAGAACTGCACGTGTCGCGGGTAGATGTCGCCCACGTCGGCCGCGCACAGCTTCAGCTTCTCGGTCGCGATATAGCGCTGCACGAAGGCGATGTTGCGCTGGCCGATGTCGGTCATGGTGGCAAGCACGCGACCGCCGCCGAAGATCTTTACTTCCAGGTCGTCGCGCTTGCCGCCGGCCTTGAGGATCGCGTTGATCAGTTGCTCCATCGCGTCGTTGCCGTAGCGCGCGGCACGGCCCACCGTGGAACTCCAGCTGTCACGTTCGCCGGTCGGCTCGGGCAGCATGAAATGGTTCATGCCGCCCAGGCGACGCTTCGTGTCGCGCACGCAGGCCGATACGCAGGAACCCAGCACGGTGGAGATCATTTCCTCCTGCGAGCTGACGTAATACTCGCCCGGCAGGATCTTCACCGTCACCACTTCCTGGGCGGGATCCCAGAAGCGGCGCAGGTGCTCGAACCCCGGCAGCACGTTTTTGGGGTCGAAGCCGACGAAGGTGCGGGGTGGCGCGACCAGGATGTCGCTCATGAGCGTTTCCGGTAGACCGTGCGGCCGATCAGATCGAAGTCGTCGGACAGTCCGTACATGGATTCCGAATGACCGAGGAAGAGATAGCCGCGGCTGTCCAGCATGCCGGCATAACGGGAGAACAAACGCTGCTTGGTCGGCTTGTCGAAATAGATCACCACGTTGCGACAGAAGATGGCGTCGAAGCGCCCCTGCATCGGCCATTCGTGGAGGAGATTCAGCGGCTGGATGGTCACCAGCTCGCGCAGGCGCGGATGCACGCGGGCGTAGCCGTCGAAGCTGCCTTCGCCACGCTGGAACCACCGTTTGCGGCGTTCTTCGCTGACGCCGCCCAGGCGATCCACGGCGTACACGCCCTTGCGCGCGGCCTCGAGCGCCTGCGGCGAAAGGTCGGTGGCGAGGATCTTCGCGTCGACATTCGCCTTGGTGCGTTCCAGCGCTTCGGCCAGCACCATCGCGATAGCGTAGGGTTCTTCGCCGGTGGAGCAGCCCGCCGACCAGATACGCAGCCGTCCCCCCTGCTTTTCCGCGAGCCAACGCGGCAGCAGCTCGTCGACGAGCATGTCGTAGTGGTGCATCTCGCGGAAGAACGAGGTGACGTTAGTGCTGATGCAGCTGGCCAATTCGCCCAGTTCGGACTCCGGATCGCGGCGCAGCAGGTCGCAATACGCCGCGAACCCCGGCAGGCTCAGCGCGCGCAGGCGGCGCAACAGGCGCCCCTGCACGAGCTGCCGTTTGTGTTCGCCCAGCGAGATGCCGCAATGCTGCAGCACGAACTCGCGCAGGAAGGTGAATTCGGCCTCACCGAGGTTCGGGCCCTGGCCGCCCGCCGCGGCGGCATCGCCGGTGTCGACGAGCGCATTCATCGATCAGAACTCCTTCCACACGGCCGTATCGGCCGATTCGGTGGGACGCGAGGCACGCGGAGCCGGCGTCGGGGCGGTGTCGCGCACCGAGGCGAACACGGTTTCCATCTCGACCTGCGTGGCGTCCTTGCGCGGCGGACGCGCGGCGGCCGCTTCGCCGGTGACGTGGAAGAACGACACCTGGCGGCTGAGCTCCGTGGCCTGCTCGTGCATGGCGCGGGCGGCGGCGGCGGACTGTTCGACCAGCGCAGCGTTCTGCTGGGTCATTTCGTCCATCTGCAGCACCGCATGGTTGACCTGGTCGATGCCGGCGGACTGCTCGGAGCTGGCCGCGGCGATCTCGGCGACGATGTCCGTCACCTTCTTCACGCTGTCGACGATCTCGGCCAGGGCCTTGCCCGACTGGTCGACCAGCGAGGAGCCGGCCTTGACCTTGTTGGCGCTGTCGTTGATGAGGCCCTTGATCTCCTTGGCGGCGTTCGCCGAACGCTGGGCAAGGTTGCGCACCTCGGTGGCGACGACGGCGAAACCGCGGCCCTGTTCACCGGCACGGGCGGCTTCCACCGCGGCGTTAAGGGCGAGCAGGTTGGTCTGGAACGCGATTTCGTCGATCAGGCTGACGATGTCGGAGATCTTCTTCGAGGAGGCGTTGATCTCACGCATGGCGACGACCGTCTGAGCCACCACCTCGCCGCCCTTCTCCGCCTGCTCGCGGGCACCGCGGGCAAGCTGGTTGGCGTGGCTGGCGTTCTCGGCGTTCTGCTTCACGGTGGAGGTCATTTCCTCCATCGACGAGGCAGTTTCTTCCAGGCTCGAGGCCTGTTCCTGGGTGCGCTGCGAGAGGTCGTCGTTGCCGCGCGAGATCTGCTGCGCGGCGGTGCTGACCGAGCTGGAGCCGTGGCGCACTTCGGTGACGATGTCGGCCAGACGCTCGTCCATCGCCTTGAACGCGGCCTGGAGTTGGCCGAGTTCGTCGTTGCGGGTGACCTTGATGTCATGGCCGAGCTTGCCGCCGGCGATCTCGTGGGCGACGTTCACCGTCTGCGCCAGCGTGTTGATGATCGAACGCACCACCATGATCGCGATGATGAGGCAGATCGCGAGGCCGATAGCCAGCGAGGCGATCGCCACGGCGCGGATGACTTTGTACTGCGAGGATTCCTTGGCGAAGATCGCCTCGGCTTCCTTGCGCTTGGCCTCGATGAGGTTGGTCAGCTGCGACTGGCGGTCCATCAGCAACGGCCGCACCTGCAGTTCGAGCACGTCGTTGGCGCCCTGGTCGCCTTCCTTGAGCGCGTCGAGCATGTCCTTCTTGGCATCGTTGTAATCGGCGTTGGTCGCTTCCCACTTGGCGTACAGCTTCTTGATGTCGTCGGACATCGGCACCTTGTGGAATTCGGTCTTGGCCGCGTCGAGGTCGGCCTGGTACTTATCGAATTCGGCGATCTTCTGCTTGACCTGGTCGGGATTGCCGACCTTGGCCGCGGCTTCGCCCAGGACGATGAACGAGAGCAGCGACTGGGTATTGACCCGGCTCAGCATTTCGGAGGGAACCATCTCCTCCTCGTAGATCTGGCGCATGCCTTCGTTCTGGAAGTACATCGCGCCCAGTCCCAGCGCCGCGCCGCCGAACAGCATCAGCGTGAGCAAGCCGAGAACGCCGTAGAGGCGGCCCCGGACGGACAAGGCAGGAATCTTAAGGCTGAACTTCTTCATCACGGTTCCAATCGTCAAAGTGCGGCTAGGGCGATCCGGGCTCGATGTGTCCGGCGGGGCCCCTTCCCCGCCGATAGCCCATGCTCAGGCGACAGCTTTCGTTTCCTGGGCCGCCAGGGCGGCGTCCAGCATCTGCGCGTCCTGCGGTTGCAGAAGACGATCCACGTCCAGGAGCAGCACCATGCGCTCACCGACCGAGGTCAGTCCCTTGAGGTATTCGGTATCCACGGTGGTGCCCATGTCGGGCACCGGACGCACGCCGTCGGGTGCGACTTCCACCACGTCGGAGACGGCGTCCACCACCACGCCGAACTGACGGCCGGCCACCGTCACGATGACGCATACGGTGGTGGCGGTGTATTCCTCGCGGGCCAGGCCAAAGCGCAGGCGCAGGTCCAGCACCGGCACGATGGCGCCGCGCAGGTTGAGCACGCCCAGCACGTAGGGCGGCGCCTGGGGGATGCGGGTGACCGCCGTCCAACCGCGAATTTCGCGGACGGCGAGGATGTCGACGCCGTATTCCTCGTTGCCGAGGTTCACGGAGAGGTACTGGGCGGCCTCGGCGGTCGCGGCGTTGCTGGCTGGCTGGTTCATGTCGTTTCCACGGCGGGTCGGATCGGGCGGTGGCTCCCTTGAGAAGGGTATCGGCCATGTCCGTGGAGACTTGAGGGGCGTCTTGCCGGAAACGAGCGGCATGCGCCGGACACGACATCGCCGGTGCGACCGGCGATCCCCTGGTCAGGGAAGGCCGAACGCACCGGCGATGGGGACTAACTCAGGCGGCCTTGCGGCGAGCCTGGAGGCGGACCAGTCCGGCGATGTCGGTGATCAGCGCGACCGAGCCATCGGCGAGGATGGTGGCGCCGGAGATACCCACCACCCGGCGGTAGTTGGCTTCCAGCGACTTGACCACGGCCTGCTGCTGGCCGATCAGCTCGTCGGCGAACAGGCCGATGCGCGTGCCCTCCCCTTCGACGACGATGACGATGCCGTCCTGGATCGCACGGCGCTCGCCTTCGCAACCGAAGACGTCGAAGAGGCGAACGATGGGCAGCCATTCGTCGCGGAAGCGGAACAGCTCGCCGCCGCCGACCACGCTGCGCACGGCATCGGCCTTGACCTGCACCGATTCGACGATGGAGACCAGCGGCACGATGTAGGTTTCGCTGCCCACGGCGGCCGTGAGGCCGTCGATGATGGCCAGCGTGAGCGGCAGCGTGATGGTAAAGGTGGTGCCCTTGCCGTAGACGCTGCGGATGCTCACCGTGCCGCCCAGATCCATCACGTTGCGGCGGACCACGTCCATGCCCACGCCGCGGCCGGAAAGGTCGGTGGTGGCGGCCGCGGTGGAGAACCCGGCCTCGAAGATGAGCTCGGCCACGGCGTCGTCGGACATACCCTCGCCCGAGGCGATGATGCCGCGCTGGATCGCCTTGGCCACGATCGCGTCGCGGTTCAGGCCCGCGCCGTCGTCGCCCACCTCCACCACGATGGAGCCGCCGCGGTGGAAGGCCTCCATGCGCAAGGTGCCCGTGTCGGACTTGCCCGCCGCCGTGCGCTTGGCCGGCCCTTCCAGCCCGTGGTCGATGGCGTTGCGCACGAGGTGGACCAGCGGATCGCCGATCTTCTCGAGCACGGTCTTGTCCAGTTCGGTGGTCTCGCCGCGCAGGTCGAGCACCACCTTCTTGTCGAGCTTCTGCGCCAGATCGCGCACCAGACGGGGGAAGCGGTTGAACACCGTGCTGATCGGCAGCATGCGGATGCTCATCACGCTTTCCTGCAGTTCGCGCGTATGGCGGCCCAGCTGGGCCAGCCCATGCCGGAACATCTCCAGTTGGGAGGCGTCCACGCCGTCGTCGAACTGGGTGAGCATGGCCTGGGTGATGACGAGTTCACCGACCAGGTTGATCAGCATGTCGATCTTTTCGATGCCCACGCGAACCGAACTGGCCTCGCTGCTGGTGGCTACCTCACGCACGGCGCGCGGCGCGGCCGATGCCGCGACGGGAACGACCGGTGCGGGCGCAGACGCCGGCGCGGCTGCGAGGCGGGGGGTGACGGCAAGGTCGCAGTCGCCGTCCACCCAGTCGAACACGCCCTCGACCGCGGCACGCTTGGCGCCCGCGTCGAGACGAAGGGTATACGCCAGGTACGACGCCGTCGGATCCATGTCCGCCAGCGCGGGCAGCTTCGACGCATCCACCGTGGTGGTGAGCGGGCCGAGCGCCTCGAGTTCGCGGAACATGCGCGCCGGATCGTTACCGGTCTTGAGCAGGTAATCGAACGGGCGGAACGCGATATCCCAGCCCTCGACCGCCTCGGCGGGCGCCGCGGCCTTCGCCGCCACCGGCGCAGCCGTGCCACCACTGACCATGGCCGACAGCTCGGCCAGCAGGGTCTGACTCTCGGTCGTGGCGCCCGGCTGGCCCGCCATCTGCAGGGACAGCATGTCGCGGATGATGTCGCCCGAACGCAGCAGCAGCTCCACCACGGCCTTTTCCATCGGGCGACGGCCGCTGCGGACCTCGTCCATCAGGTTTTCGGCCACGTGGGTGAACGCCGCGACGTCGTTGAAGCCAAACGTGGCCGCACCGCCCTTGATCGAATGGGCGGCACGGAACACGACGTTGATCAGCTCAGGGTCTTCCGCCCCTTCGTCCAACGCGAGGAGCGCCTGCTCCATGGCGTCGAGGCCGTCGAGGCTCTCTTCGTGGAACGCCTTGTGGAATTGCGCCAGATCGACTTTGGACATGGGGAGAAACCTGGGTGACCGGAACGAACGGAGGGAAGTGGATCAGCCGAGCACGCGGGCCACGGTGGCCAGCAACTGGTCGGGGTCGAACGGCTTGACGAGCCAACCGGTGGCACCGGCCGCCTTGCCTTCCATTTTCTTTTCCGGATTCGACTCGGTGGTGAGCATGAGGATGGGCACGCCGCTGTAACCGGCCATCGTGCGCATCTCGCGGACCATCGAGATGCCGTCCATCACCGGCATGTTCACGTCGGCCAGCACCAGGTCGAACTTGTGCACGCCCGCCTGGTCGAGCGCCGCGCGGCCGTTGTCGGCCTCTTCGACGTCGTGACCGGCGCCACGCAGGGTGAAAGCGACCATGCTGCGCATGGAAGCCGAATCGTCTACCGCGAGAATCTTAGCCATCGGTGCACCTTCAGTTCGTGCCGGCGCGCGCCGGCAATTCAATCAGTTCGTTAAGGCCCAGCACGGCGACACCGCGATGGAGGGAGTCGCTCGCGCCGCTCCAGCTTACCGTCAGACCGGCCGCGCGTGCGTCGCGCGAGAACGCGGCCAGCACTTGCAGCCCGGCGGCGTCGATCTGGTTGACGGCCGAGCCGTCCAGCGCCACCGGCTTGCCTGCGGACAGCGCGGACAGCAGGGCGTCGCGCAGCGCCGGCGCCGCGCCGATCCGCAGATCGGCGTCCAGCGCCAGGGCACCCGTGTTTTTGGAGGATTTGCCGGCCATCGTCCTTACCCGTTTGCCTCCGGGCCCACTGCCCGGGGAGGCGTTCGGAGGACTTATCGGCCCTGGCCGAAAAAGCTTTAGGCCTTCGGCGGCAGGATCAGCATGGCGTCACCGTAGGAAAAGAAGCGATAACGCTGCAGCACGGCGTAGCGATAGGCGTCGAGAATGGCGTCCTTCCCGGCCAGCGCCGAGACCAGCATCAGCAGGGTCGACTGCGGCAGGTGGAAGTTGGTGATCAGGGCGTCGATGCTGGTGATGCGATAGCCGGGAAAGATGAAGATCTGCGTCTCGCCGGCGAAGGGACGCATCACGCCCTCCACCGTGGCGCTCTCCAGCGCGCGCACCACCGTGGTGCCTACCGCGACCACCCGGCCGCCGGCCTCACGGGTGGCGCGGATCTTCTCCACCAGCGCCGCCCCGACATTGAGCCATTCACGATGCATCACGTGGTCGCGCACGTCATCCGCGCGCATCGGCTGGAAGGTGCCCGCGCCCACGTGCAGGGTGACGTAGCCAAAATCGACGCCCTTGTCGCGCAACGCCGCCAGCAGCTCGTCATCGAAGTGCAGGCCCGCCGTGGGGGCGGCGACGGCACCGGGCTCCCGGGCGAACACCGTCTGGTAGCGTTCCAGGTCGTCGGCCCCCGCCTGGCGTTCGATGTAGGGCGGCAGCGGCATCTCGCCCAAACGGGAAAGCACGCGCTCGAGCGGTTCGTCGCCCTCGAAACGCAGCTTGAAAAACTCGCCGTCGCGGCCGAGCACGGTGATCAGGCTGCCGTCGGCCAGCAGGATGCGACCGCCCTCCTTCGGCTTCTTGCTCACCCCGAGCTGGGCCCGGGCCTCGTGCGCGCCGGTGACCCGCTCGATCAGAATCTCTACCGCGCCACCCGACTCCTTATGGCCATGGAGGCGGGCCGGCAGCACCCGGGTGTCGTTGAACACCAGCAGGTCACCGGGGTTGAGCAGGCCGGTCAGTTCGTGGAACCGTCGATTGGTCTTGGTCCGGGCCGCCGCGTCGAGGACCAGCAGCCGGCTTCCGGAGCGGCGCGCGAGCGGCGCCTGGGCGATGAGCTCGGGGGGCAGGTCGAAGTCGAAGTCGGATTTTTTCACGGAGAGCAGGGCCGGTGTCGCGGGGAAGCGGCGATTATCGCCCAATCGACCCAGCCCTTGCCGTCGCGCGGCGTCACCCTCCGCGGCGGCGTCGACGCCACGCCCAGCCCAGGCTGCCCAGCACGAGCAGGGCCAGGCCCAGCTCCGCCGGCCACCAGCGCTTGACGAAGTGCTTCACCGCCCGCACCCGCTCCGCCCGCTGGAGCGCGCGTGCCCGATCGAAGTCGGGCGCTTCGCAGGTGGCACCGAAATCCCAGGCCCACAGGACGTACGGCCCCTGCTTCACGTAACGCGCGTAATAGGCCTTGATCCGGCGCTGCCGCTCGTTGAGCGGTTTGCCGATCTCACCGTCCTCCGCTTCGTCATGATCCGGCGGGCCCTCGCGCATCCAGGACGCGGCCGTGCACAAGGTGGCCGCGAAGGCCTGCGAGCGCGGCGGCAGCAGGTCGGCGGCGGACGCGGCCTTGTCGGCGGCGATATAGCGATAATGCAGGCGGATATCCGGCTGCGCGGCGCTGGCGTTGAAGCGCTGGCGCTCGCCTTCGGTGACGAGGTCGCCTTGCAGGCTCTGGGCGGTCTGGCCGCTGCCAAACTGATACGCGCCATCGACATCGGCGAAATCCGGCCCCTGCTCGTAGCCGAGCAAGGCCATGCCCTGCTCCCGGGCGATCGTCGCCGCGGCGTAACGCGCCTGGGCCTTGCCGATCGCCGTCCAGGCGTGATCGCCGTCGTGCAGCGCCTCGGCGTAACGGCGTGCGGTGGCGCGAAGGTCGACCTCGGCGTAGCGCTTGTCGACGCCTTCGGGGAAATACCCATAGGCATCATCGAACCGGCCCATGCGCATGAGCCGGCGGGCGAGCAGCCAGCGCAGACGATCGTCGAAGCCAGGCAGGCCCGGGCTACTCGCGTCCTTGGACGTGGCCGGGGGTGACGTCGGCGGCACGTGCGCATCGACGAACGCCTTCAGTTCATCGACGGTCA
>CAJYHU010000208.1 GCA_913774655.1 uncultured Luteibacter sp.
CCTGACGGTAACCGGCGGGAACGCCCGCCGCGGCGCAACGGGCCCGTACGCCGGCGTCGCCAGCGGCCGCGCCGTAGGCGCTGTCGCACGGGTCGATGAAGCTTTCAAAGCTCTCGGCGGTGCCGCCGTAGAGGTCGGCCACCGTCGGGGCGCGAAATCCTTCCGCGTAGGTACCGCGCAGCAGCAGGTCATCGAACGGCTTCCAGCGGATGCTGTACTTGCTGCGCGTGCCGCCACCGAAAGCGGAATAGTGCGAATAGCGGGACGATGCGTTCACCGCCAGTTCGTGGGCCAGCGGCAGGTCGGCCAGCAGCGGTATGTCGAGTTCGAGGTAGGCCTCGTTGACGATGTAGCCGCCGCGCGTCGGTGCGCTGGCCAGCTGCGTGGTCAGGCCCTGCGACGCCGCGGCGTCGGGGAGATAGCGGCCGTTTTCCTGGCGATGCTCCACGCCGCCGGCCAGGCGAAGCATGCCCGCGGGCAGGTCGGCCAGGCCGCCGGTGAGGTTGGCGATCACGTCGTTGTTGCGGCTGACCTGGCGCGACTGACCGGTGGTGGCGACGTAGCGCCACACTGCGTCGGGGGTGCCGCCGGGACCGGCGAGGATGTTCCAGGGCACGCAGCCGGCGGCGCGGTCGGCCGCGTCGGCGCAGGCGAGGCGGCCGTCCACCGTGGCGGTGGGGCCGAGCGCCTTGCGCGCATGGTCCAGATCGATGTCGCCGCTCGTGGTGAGGTCGGATCGGGTTTCGGCGTAGGCGTAGGTGACGTCCCAGGCCCAGGTGTGTTCACCCCACGGGAAGGTACCCTCCAGACCCACATCGGCGTGGAACGTCTTGCTCCGTGCCCAGCTGAAGCGCGGCAATTCGGCGAGGCGGCGGAAGAAGGACGTCGCCTCGCCGGGAAACGGGTTGTAGGCGTTGTCCGGGTCGATGACCAGCCCATCCGCGCGGCCCGAGCCGCTCTGCAACGGATAGCCGGCCGCGCGCCAGCGCGTGTCGCGCACGCCGTAGGTCGCCATGCCGCGCAGGGCGATGTCATCGGTGAGGTTGTAGCGCCCGGTGCCGAAGAGGTTGCGCAGCTTGCTGCCCGCGCGAAAGGTCATGTCGTGCGTGGTGTCGTACTTGTCGGCGTTGCTGGCCGGATCGTAGAGGTGGTAGCCGGCCAGGTCGGACGTGTCGCCGACGCGACCGCCGGGGTGGTCCACGACGTATCGGTTCGGCACCCAGGCGCCGTCGCTTGCGTAGCGTCCGGCACCGGCCGTGCCGGGTGCGCGCGGATCGACCACGCCGCCGTAAGCGCCCATGCCGTAGCCGTCGTCGGGATGCCGCGGGCCGTTGGCGTAGCGGGTGAGCGCCCGTTCGCGATCGAGCATCTCGTCGGCGTCGTCGTAGGTGGCGCCGAGAATGACCGAGCTGCGCTCGGTGCTCTTGCCCCAGGTGACGTTGCCGTTCTTCCGGGCGCCGTCGCCACGCCCGTTCACGCCGTAGAGCACGTCGGCCGACGCGCCTTCGAAGCGGTCGGTGGTGATGATGTTGACCACGCCGCCGATGGCGTCGGAGCCGTAGATCGACGATGCGCCATCACGCAGCACCTCGATCCGCTCGACAATGGAGACGGGGATGCTGGAGAGGTCGGTCAGGCCGCCCACGCTGCTCGTCCAGCGGCGACCGTTGACCAGCACCAGCGTGCGTACCGCGCCGAGGTTGCGCAGGTTGGCGTAGCGGCCGCCCGCGTCGTTGCTCGACGACAGCGTGTCTTGCGGTGTGACTTCGGGGGTGGCGGCGGAGGGCAGCCGCATGACGACGTCACCCAGGTCGGTAAGCCCGGTGGCCTGGATCGCCTGGCGATTCATGGTGAAGACCGGCTGCGCGGTCTCCACGTCGATACCGCGGATGCGCGACCCCGTGACCGTGACGTTGACCGGCGCGAGCGTGGGGGCGGGGGAGGCGTCTTGCGCCCCGGCCACGGCGCTGGCGAGGCACGACGCAAGCGCCAGCACCCGCGCCGACCGTCGGCGCACGCCACGGTGACGCTCGTGCCTGGAATGGACGTACATGACCCCGAAAACCTCCCGATCCCCCGCCGGCCCGCATCCGGGCTTGCGATCCACGCAAAATAACGCGTGCGGCGGGGGGCGGGCAACTGCCCCGTCGGGCCTTACGGCGCGGCCGTGGATGTGGCAGGGGCGCCGTCGCCGATGTGGCGATCGAGGAAGGCCTGCAGCCGGGTGTAGAACTCCTCGACGTTTTCGGGCTTGACGAAACCGTGCTTCTCTCCCGCCTTGGTCAGCGTCTCGTAGGGCTTGTGGGCTGCGTCCAGGGCGGCTTTCATCGCCTTGAACTGGGCGAAAGGCGCGCGTTCGTCATCTTCACCATGCACCAGCAGCACGGGAACCGTGATGCGATCGGCGCCGTGCACGGGCGAATTGGCCGCGAGGTCGGCGGCATCGCGACCGATGACATGGGTGAGGTAGCTCACGCCGCTCTTGCGATCCTTGATGTCACCCTTGTTGTACATCATGTCGAGATCGTAGATGCCGGCGTAGCCGACGGCGCACTTGAACATCGCGGGCGCCCGCTCGGCGGTCATCATGGCGGAATAGCCGCCGAAGCTCGCGCCATACACGCAGACACGGTTCGGATCGGCGTAATGCTCGCTCACCGCCCACTTCACGCCGTCCAGCAGGTCGTCCTGGATGCGCGTGCCCCATTTGAGCCAGCCGGCCTGTTCGAACGCCGTGCCCCGATCGCCGGAGCCGCGGTAGTTCACCTGCAGCACCAGGTAGCCCCGGCTGGCGAGGAACTGCGCATCCCGGTCGAAATACCAGTCGTCCGATACCCCGTGGGGGCCGCCATGCGGCAGCAGCACCATCGGCAGGTTGGTCGGGCTCTTGTCCTTGGGGAACGTCAGGATCGCTTCGAGCTCCCTGCCATCGCTGGCCTTGAAGCGCAGGGGGCGACGCTCGTTCATCTTCGCCGGATCGATCCACGGCTCCACCGCGAACAGGCCGGTCACCTTATAGGTATGGGTGTCGATCAGCATGTAGCGGCCGGGATCGCGATCGCTCACGGTGGCGAACAGCAATTGCGAGCCGTCTTCGCTGAAGTCGACGAACCGGACGAACTCACCCGGGAACTTCGCCGATAGGGCCCGGTGAAGCTTCGATATCGATTCGTTCGGGTCGAAGTACGTGACGCTGGGGATGCCGGTCGTGGACGTCGTGCCGAAGGGACGCAAGGGGGCCGGCGTCCACAGGCCGCCGGTGCTCACGGTACTGAAATCGTTGTAGGCCAGGCGCTTTCGGTTGGCGCCGTTCTCGTCCTGCTCGACGAATTCGCCGCCCTGGCCGTCGGGGCTGTCCATCGCATAGATACGCTGGCTATCGGCCACCTGGGCGATCGGCCGGAACGTCTGCCGGGTC
>CAJYHU010000209.1 GCA_913774655.1 uncultured Luteibacter sp.
ATCGCCGCGACAGCGATTTGCGACGTTCAGGCCAGGCCCGCGCCTGGCGCGCCATGCGAGATGGCGCTTGAGATCTCGGCGGCCGCGTCGGTCAACCGACGGGCGGCGGTATCCATGTCGACCTTGGCGCCGCGCCGTTCGAGGAACGGGATGGTGACCGCGCAGACGGCGTGGTTGCCTTCGATGATCGGCGCCGAAAGATCGGTGACGCCATCGACCACCTGGCTGGGGATACGTGCCAGGCCCGCGGCGCGGATCTCTTTGATCGTGGCGTCGATGCGGTTGCGCTTCAGCCCCGGCTCGTGTTCGAGCAGCGTGCGGAACCAGCGCTCGCGGATGTCGTCTGTCTGCCAGGCGAGCAAGACGTAACCCGATGCCGAGTGCGACATCGGGCGACGATGGCCCACGCGCACGACGAGGCCGGTTTCGCCCGGCGGGTCGACGCGTGCCACGACGACGATCTGCTCTTGCGAGGGCACCACGAGGTGGCATGACTGGTCGATGTCGCTGGCGAGGCGATGCATGACCGGCATCGCGGTCTCCACGAGGTTCTTCACCGGTGGCTGTTCCATGCCCAGGCGGAACAGCCGCGGGGTCAACGAATAGGCGCTGCCGCCATCCGGACGGGCGATGTAATCGCGCTCTTCGAGCACCTGGAGCATGCGGAAGATTTCGCCGCGGGAGCGCCCGACGCCTTCGGAAATCTCGGCGATGGACAGCGGCTGGGTCGCCTTGGCGAGTAGCTCGAGGATGTCCAGTCCCTTGTCGAGGGCAGGGGCGCGATATTTCGGCGAGTCGGTGGGCATGGCATTCCGTGGCGGGTTGAAGGGATGATGCGACCGCGAGTCTAGCCGCGCGCCCCAAGACATCGCCACAAGGGCCGCCATGTTGCAGTGCAGCTTGTTATGCGGGTAAATATCACGTTTATATTTGCACAGTTCGGGGTGGGCCATGACGAGGGAGACACGCATGCAACAGCACGCTGCGGCGCGGACCGCCGCCCACCGGGGGCTGGCTCGCGTGCCCTGGTTTCCCCTGGCATTGATCGTCAGCCTGTTTTTCCTCTGGGGCGGCGCGAACAACCTCAACGACGTGCTGGTCGCCCAGTTCAAGAAGGCGTTCACGCTGTCTGACTTCCAGGCGGGCCTGGTCCAGAGCGCGTTCTACCTTGGGTATTTCCTCGTGGCGCTGCCGGCCGGGGTGTTCATGCGCCGCTTCGGCTACAAGGCCGCGGTGGTGTTCGGCCTGTTGCTTTATGGCGCCGGCGCGTTGTTGTTCTGGCCCGCCGCCGCGACCGCGACCTACGCCACCTTCCTGGTGGGCCTGTTCGTGATCGCGGCGGGCCTTGCGTTTCTCGAGACATCCGCCAATCCCTACGTGACCTTGCTCGGTCCACGCGAATCGGCCGCGTCGCGGCTCAATCTCGCCCAGGCTTTCAATCCCCTGGGTTCGATTACGGGCGTGCTCATCGGCCAGCATTTCATCTTCACCGGGGTGGAGCGCTCGCCCGCGGAACTCGCCGCCATGGATACGGCCGCGCGCACCGCCTTCATGAAGAGCGAAGCGGCGGCCGTGCAGATGCCTTACCTGGTGATCGGGCTGGGCGTGATCCTGTGGGCCGTGATCATCGCGGTCACGCGTTTTCCTCGCACCGAGGTCGACGACGAGGGCGCGCCGCCGGAGCGGGGCGTGCTCGGACGCCTGTTGCGCGACTGGCGCTTCATGTCGGCGGTGGTCGCTCAGTTTTTCTACGTGGGCGCGCAGGTGGCCGTCTTCAGCTACATGATCCGCTACGCGCAGGCCACCATGCCGGGCACCGAGGATCGAGCCGCGGCCAACTTCATCACCGCGGGGCTCGTGTGCTTCATGGTGGGGCGTCTCGCCGGCGCGGCGCTGATGAAATACCTGCGCCCGGCACGGGTGCTGGGCGCGTTCGCGGCGATCAACGTGGCGCTCGCCGCGTTCGCGGCGTTCGTTCCCGGTCGCATGGGCATCCATGCGCTGGTCGCATCGAGCTTCTTCATGTCGATCATGTACCCGACGATCTTCGCCCTCGGCGTGGAAGGTCGCAGCGATACCGAACGCAAGTTCGGCGCGTCGCTGCTGGTGATGTCGATCGTCGGCGGCGCGGTGCTCACCGCGACGATGGGGGCGACGTCCGATCGCCTGGGCATCGCGCACGCGATGGTGGTGCCGATGGTGTGCTTCGCGGCGATTCTGGGTTTCGCCTGCCTTCCCCGGGAGCGCGTCGCATGACCTGGCAATGCCTGGCGCTCGACCTGCGCGACGATCCCGCGGCAATCGCCGACTCCGAGCGCTGGCACCGCAAGGGGGTCATCTGGCCGGAGATCGTCCAGTCGATCCGCGAGGCGGGCATCCTCGACATGCAGATTCATCGCACGGGTAACCGCCTGGTGATGCTGATGCGGGTCGGCCCGGCGTTCGACGCCGACGCCAAGGCCGCCGCCGACGCGGCGAGCGAGCGCGTGCAGGCGTGGGAAACGCTGATGTCGACGTTCC
>CAJYHU010000210.1 GCA_913774655.1 uncultured Luteibacter sp.
CGGTCGACGCGATCCGTGACACCGTCAGCGTCGCGATCCAGGTCAACCTGTCGCTGGTCACCATCGCCGACGGCGAGGTGACCAAGCGGCTGGCCGCCTGGGCGGCGATCTTCGCGGTGTGCACGGCATTCGTCGGCGTGTGGGGAATGAACTTCGAGTTCATGCCGGAACTGAAGTGGCGCTACGGCTACCCGGCGGCGCTGGGCTTGATCGTCACGGTGTGCGGCTACCTTTACTGGCGCTTCCGCCGGGCCGGATGGTTGTGAGAACCGAAAGCGCGAGTTCCAGGCGAAAAGTGCCCGCTGCGCTCGCCCGACGGGCGCCAGCTGCTATCGAATCAGGAGCGGATGCCGCAGCGCGCTGTGAGGTCGGCGCCTGTGCGCCATGATCCAGGCGCCACCCATCATCGACCCGGCTGCGCATGACCCTCGCTCCCTGTCCCGACCTGTTCCTGCGTGACGTCCGCCCGCTGGGTGCAACTGCGGTCGACGTTCTCGTGCAGAACGGCCGCATCGCGGCCATCGGTGCCGGCCTGCCCGTTCCTGCGGGCGCGGCGGTGGAGGAGGGCGGCGGCGCACTGCTGCTGCCCGGCCTCGTGGAGGGCCATGCCCACCTCGACAAGACCATGTGGGGGCTGCCCTGGTACCGCAACGAGGTCGGCACGCGCCTGGTCGACCGCATCGACAACGAGCGCGCCTTCCGGCATGCGAGCGGCCACGACGCGGCTTCGCAATCGCTGAACCTGGCGCAGGCCTTCCTGGCCAACGGCACCACGCGCATCCGCACCCACGTCGATATCGACACCCAGGCCGGGCTCCAGCACCTGGAGGGCGTGCTGCGCACGCGCGACGCGATGGCACCGTGGCAGCAGATCCAGACCGTGGCCTTCCCGCAGTCCGGCCTGCTCGTGCGGCCCGGCACCGCGGAGTTGCTCAACGCCGCGCTGGCCGCCGGCGCCGACGTACTCGGCGGCCTGGACCCCTGCGCCATCGACGGCGATCCGGTGCGTTCGCTCGACGTGCTCTTTGGCATCGCCTCCAGGCACGGCAAGCCGCTGGACATCCACCTGCACGAGCCCGGTGCCATGGGTGCCTTCTCGCTCGGCCTCATCCTCGACCGCACCGAGGCGCTGGGCCTGCAGGGCCGCGTGGCGATCAGCCACGGCTTCTGCCTGGGCGACCTGCCGCCCTCGGAGTGCAACTCGCTGCTGACCCGCATGGCGGCGCTGGGCGTGGTTCTGATCACCAGAGCGCCGCCCTCGCGCAGCGTGCCACCGCTCATGGCCTGCCGCGCGGCGGGCGTGACGGTGCTGGGCGGCAACGACGGCATCCGCGACACCTGGACGCCCTATGGCACGCCCGACATGCTGGAACGCGCCATGCTGTTCGGGCTGCGATACAACCTGCGGCGCGACGACGAGATCGACGTGGCGCTGGACTGCGTGACGCGGGATGCCGCGAAAGGCTGCGGTTTTGCCGACCACGGGCTGGTCCCGGGCTGCCGGGCCGAACTGGTGCTGGTCGATGCGCAGAGCGTGGCCCACGCGGTCGTCGCGCGACCGCCGCGGCGCCTGGTCGTGGCCAACGGCGTGCGAGTGGCGCGCGGCGGCGCATTGCTGCCCGGGGCGTGGTCCGGCGCCCCGGACGCAGCCGCCATCACCGACGGTTCGGGGCGGCTTTCAGGCGCGCTCTCCTAGCGCCTGGCCCAGAGCGCGCCGAGGAAGAAGCCCACCCCGGCCACCACCGCCAGCGTGCCCAGCGGATTCGTGACAGCGGACTCGCGCACCTGGTCGATCACCTCGCCGTAACGCTGCTGGGCGCGGCCGGCCACTTGCCGCGCCTTGCCCTCCAGTTGCGTTCCGGCGTCGCCGGTGGCGGCGCCGAATGCGTCCTGGACGCGGCCGGCGATGTTCTGCATGGTGCCTTCAGCTTGTTCGAGCATGGTGTCCCTTCAATGGGCCGAGGCACGATTGCCGTCGGCGCTCGCCTGTGAGCGAGTCGATGAATCCTAGGCAGGGCGTGCACGGCAAGGCCGGATGCAGATGCGCCAGCGCGCGTAGGGCATTTGCCCCAGGACGCGTGGTTCGGCGCCGGGTGCGCGTCAGTGCCATGCCCGTCGGGTCTCGCGTCCAGCCGGCTGGCTTCGTGGTCTGATCGGGGCTCCACCAGCGCACCATGGACGATGCCGTGACCCCGACCGCAACCTCTTCCGACTACCGCGACGAATTCATGCAACGCGCGCTCGCGCTGTCCGCCCGGGCGCTCGACACGCCCGGCACCGAACCCTTCGGCGCGGTGGTGGTCAAGGACGGACGCATCGTCGGCGAGGGCTTCAACCACTCCGTCGCCCACTGGGACCCCACCTCACACGGCGAGACCGAGGCGATCCGCGATGCCTGCCGGCGCCTGCAGACGGTGGATCTGTCGGGTGCCGAGCTGTATTCGTCCTGCGAGCCGTGCGCGCTGTGCGTGGCGGCGATGCACATCGCGGGCATCCGGCAACTCTGGTATGCCGCGTCGCTGGCGCAGTCGGCCGAGGCCTTTCGAGGCGTGCCCGCCGCGGCGCGGCACCCGATCGACGTCGACGAAC
>CAJYHU010000211.1 GCA_913774655.1 uncultured Luteibacter sp.
TTGTACGCCGCGTCGGCAGCCGTGCCCGAGCCGGTCGCGCTCAGCAGCGAATAGTGAATCTGCTGGGCCGCTTTCTGGGCATCGAGCAGGTTCTCCACGCCCGCGCGCACGGCCTCGAAGCCGACGAAGCCGGCCGCCGCTTTGTTGAGCGTGCTGATGCTGTCCGCCGTGTTCTTGACCTGAACGCGGATTTGTCCCAGCGACTCGTTCGTCTGCCGCGCCGCGGCGATCATCTCCGAACGGTAGCTGGCACTGGAACCGACCAGGTCGGCACGGATTTGCGCGATGGTCGCCAAGGTCAGTTCTCGGTGGGGTACTTGCGGATTAGGTGGTTCGCGAAGGGGATGGGCTCGTCATCGACCTTCACGCCGCCGGCGACGGCCGACATCTCGGTGTTGCGCGCGATCATCCGTTCGAGGCCGGGTGAAATAGGGTGGAGCTCGCTGTACGCGATCAGCTCCGACAACTCGCTCGATGTGAGTTGCCGGAGCAGGATCGACGGGTGAGCTACGCCGAAGCGCTCGCAGAGGTCGAAGAGCCGCCGGCGCTCGGGGCGGCGTCGGAGTTTCCCTCCAACTCCTTCATGTCCTCGGCGCTGATCGCGTTGAGCTTGCGGGCCTTGTTGAAGAGCTTCTGCATGGTCGATGCGGCCAGGCTGCCCAGCGCGGCGACCTCGTCGTCCTTGAAGAGGCGACGGCCGGTTTCGTCGACCAGCGATCGGACGATAAGGCGGGCGCGCGCGTGCTTCGGGTTGAACTTCGCCCCGACACCGTCGGCGAGAACGATGATCTGCTCGGATTCCCACTGGTCGCGATCGCTCGCGGACAGCTCCTGCAGGCGAACGGTGCCGCCCCACTCCTTCACCTCGACGTCCTCGAACTTCTTGCGGTCGTTGGTGAGGATCTGGTCCTTCGTGAGTAGCTTCTGCATCACGGGGTCTCCGGGCCGGCCCAGACGATGTTGTTGGGACGCACCGTGACCTGGGCGGTCTCGACCGCGTTGGGGCCATCCGGGAGCGACCAGCCGCCGACGGTGCTCTCGAACGTCATCACCTCGCCCTGCCCGGTCGTGCCGCGGAAGTACAGCGTCGGGCGGGGACGCTCGAAGCACGCATCGCGCAGCATGTTCTGGCCTTCGTCGTCGACGACGCGCTGGAAGGTGATGTTCATGTCCTGCACGTCGTCCAGCCCATCGGTGTATTCCTTACGCGGACTGTCGTAGTTGGTGGCATCGAGGAACTGCGCCGAGCCCGTCGAGAACGGTGCCGCTGTCAGTTGCGACACCTTCGTCCAGGTGCCCTGGGCGGTGCCGGTATCGCTGACCTCGATCTTGCGGAACTGCGTGTTCTTGGCCTTATTCGCCATGGTGGTCTCCAAAAAAGGAAGCCGCCCTTGCGAGGCGGCTTCGAAGGTCCGGCATGGCCGGCGTGGTCCCGCGGCTGCGGTGAGTTATTCCCAGGCGTCGACCTGAAGCGACACGCGGAAAAGTTTGGTATCCCCTTCGTAGTCGTCGGGGAGATAGATGATTTCGCCAACCGTCAGGCCGGCGTAGGCGTACAGGGCTGCACGCGCGGCAATCGCGAGGCGATCGGCCGTACCGTAGTCGAGCGCGAAGACGTCGATCTGGAGCGTGCCGGACGTCGCACCCATGCCGTCGGCGTCATAGCTGGCCTCGTCGCGACCGCCCACGCCCGAATAGCGGATGTAGGGCGGCGAGGTTCCCTGCGGCGCCAGCACCGGAAAGGTTGGCGCCACATCCTTCAGCGCGGCATGCAACGCGGTCTTGATGCTCATCGCTTCGACGCCTCGACTTCAATGGCCGCCAATGTCACGTCGCGCATGACTTCCACGGCCTCCTGCGCCTTGGCCTCGGTGGCCGGCCGGAGGAAGGGATGCGGCGGCATCTTCGAGGTGCCGAGTTCCTGGAAGCGACCGACGTAATTGGTCGTCACCGAGTACACGATGTCCTGCCCCTGTTGCCCCTGGCTCTTCGTCTTCGTGGCCTTGGCCGTCGCGCCCGTCTTCTTCGGCACCCGGCGGCGCGCTTCCTTCAGGACGACATTCGTCCCGGCACGCAGGCCCTTGGAAAGCGACCGACGCGCACCGGGGCCGCCGAGGTCGGTCAATCGGGCTTCGAGGTTGTCGAGGCCCGAGATGTCCATGTCGAAGTCAGCCATGGGACGCTCCCGAGGTGCACATCACCGCCATCTCGCTGCGGTCGTTGCTGATGCCGACGTTCTGGATGTCGTAGATAACGCCATCGTGGTCGCCCTTGACGCCGACCAGGCGCATGGCGGCATCGAGGGCGCGCGGGCGCATGTCGAAACGCACCTGCACCGGCGCGACGACCGTCCCGCTGGCGATGGCTTCCGCCGTCGCCCGGAGCGTGTTCGTGCGCTTGGCCCACACGGTGGCCACGGCCGTCCACACCGGATCGCCCAGCGGGCCGCCGTAATCGGGGTCGGTCGCCTGCTCCAGCCGCTCGATGCGCAGCCGGTGATTCATGTCGCCGGCGTTGAGTGCCATCTCACACCCCCAGACCGGTTCGATGCGGCCACAGCAGCGAGCGGGAACCCAGCGGCACCACCACGGCAGCGGCGGAGGCGCCGGTGATGACGTCCTCGCGGTTACGGTAAAGGTGGCCGAAGATCAGGAGGATGGCTGCCTTGATCGCGTCGTTGACCACCATCGGATCGTCCCCCGCCGTACCGGCAAGCACGGCTTCAGCCATCTCTTCGGGGCCGGCGAACACCTGGCGGCCGAGGAAGTCGACCGCCGCCTGCTCGGCAGCGCCCAGGTAGACCGCGACGGGCTCGTCTTCACTGGCGCGCACGTGCGTCCGCGCCTGATCTTCGGTCACCAGCACGGTCAGTCCTCCGACGGCGCCAGCGCGGTCGTCAGCGCGTCCACGACGGTCGAGCGCGCCTTGTCACCCTTCGCCTGCTCGGCTTCGAGGGCAAGCTTCAGCACCTCGTTGTCGGCGCCGACGATCGCCGCGATCACCTCGGCGGCCTTCCGGTTCACAAAGGTTTCGCCGGCGGTCGGGCCATCCCTGTCTTCGGTGTCTTCCTGCTCTTCCTGCTCGCTCTCGGCCGGCTCGTCGAGCAAGCCTCGCGTGCGCAGCTCCCGCCGGTGCAGGTCGGTCGTCTCGAAGCTGGTTCGCGCCTCACCCTCGAAAAGCACCGGGCGGGTCGTCTTGACGGTTACTTTCTCGCTCATGGGTGTCTCCGGGAGGGGCCGGGTGCGGCCCCTCCGTCAGCGTGGGTGGAGTGGGATCAGTTGCCGCCGGCGGCCGGAGTCAGCGAGCCGTAGATGAATGCCTCGGGGCGCTTCACCGCCAAGCCGAGACGCTCTTCGCAACGCACGGCGATCATGTTATTCACGAAGTCGTCTTCGTTCTCGGTCGCGATCACGACGTTGGCGTCCTCGCGGTCGTAGATCTGCGCGCCGCCCTTGAAGGCGCCGGTCAGGAACTTGCCCAGGAACGCGGCAATCTCGGTGGCAACCACCGGCACGCCCCACAGCACGGGCCCGAGCAGGCCCAGCGGGTTGGCGAGGATGTAGCGACCAAGGGTGTCCTTGGTCAACTCGATCTTCGCCCAATCCGTGTAGTGCAGGATGGTGCCGGTGGCGGGCAGGCGCGCCAGCTGCGACTGCAGCATCGCCAGGCGGATGACGTCGATCGGGGTCTCTTCCTCGACGGCGAACGCCGGGTTGAACGCGGTGGCCTGGGGCACGATGCCGTGAAGGTTCGCGCCGGTCCCATCGCCGAACAGGATCTGCTGCTCCTCGGCGTACTTGAGGCCGAAGCGCATCTCGGTGTCGATGTCGCTGGCAAGCTGCGGGAGGTCGTCCATCACCTGCTTGGCCGCCTTGAAGATGTGGGCGATGGTCGCCACCGGGGTCATCTTCAGCGCGTAGTTGATCGCCGACTCCGGCTTGCGCGTGCCCTCCACCACCACGCGGGCGGCATTGGTGAAGCCGGTCTGCTGAATCCAGCTGATAGCCGGCGAGGTCGTGCGGCCGACCGAGAGCAGATCGCGCGCGAACAGGCGCTGCTTGGGCTGCTCCAGCGTGCCCGGCTGACGGTCCGGCTGGATGACGCCAGTCCCGACATCGACGGAGAGAAGCGCCGCCTTCACCGGCACGCTGACGCGGCAACGTTCGTTGCTCTTCACGCGCGCGGCGAAGTCGGTGATGCCGTCGAAGGCAACGACCTGCTCGCCCAGGCTCTTGGGCCTCTCGTCGCGGCCGCCCTGCTGGCCGCGCACGATGGTCTGCTCGACCTCGGTCAGCTGCGCGGTCAGCGACGCCTGCGCGGTGCTGAGCGTGCCGATTTCGGTCAGCGCCTTGTCGACCGCTTCCTTCGTCTGGGCGGACAGGCTGCCGGCGTTCTTCGCTTCCTTCAGCGCGTTCTCGGCCTGTGCCTGGAAGCCGTTGGTCGCCGTGGTGAGGGCGGCGGTCACCTTTTCGAGCAACTGCTCGTTGGTCATGGTGTTCATGCGTGGTTGTCTCCGGTGTTGACGATGCTTGGCGCCACGACGAGGCCGAACAGCGCGGCTTCGAAACTGGCTCTCTGGTTGGCCGGATGGCCCGTGGTGTCGGTAGCGCTCGGCGTACCGGGGGCGACAGCGCGGGGCGTGTCGTCCAATCCGGCAGCGCTGTGCATGCCGGACTTGAACTCGTTGAGAAGGCTGCGCCGCTCGGCGAGGGAAAGGCCGGCACTCGCGAGTGCCGCGTCGATGCGATGGAGCGCGACGCGTCCGTCCGCCTTGGCCTTGTCACCCTTCGGCGCATCGGAGGCCAAGAGCTCGTCGGCGAAGCCCTGCGTAATCGCGTCGCTGCCGCCGATCCAGGTCTCGCCATCCAGCAGCTTCTGGATCGCCTTCATGTCTTGCCCAGTGCGCGCGGCGTAGATATCGGCGAGCGCCCGGTCGAAGGGCTCCAGCGTGTCGGCCATGTCGCGCAGGTCATGGCGATTGCCGACCACGCCGACCCAGGCGTTATGCACCATGAAGAACGCCGAGCGCGCGATCTGCACTTGGTCGCCGGCCATCGCGATCACGGACGCGATCGAGGCCGCCACGCCCAGCACCTTCATGGTCACCTGGCCCTCGTACTCGCGGAACAGGTTGTAGATCGCCAGGCCCTCGAACACGTCACCGCCAGGCGAATTCACGTTGACCGTGACGTCGGCGCCGTTGAGTCCGCGCAAGGCGCCAGCGATGCGTTTGGCGGTCACGCCGTCGCCGGTCCACGGGTCGTACCCGATCGGGTCGAAGATCGAGATGGTGTTGGCGTCGTCGGTTGCGGCGAATACCTGCGCGCTCCAGCGTTCCAGCGCCAGCGGCGACAGCCCGCTACGCCCCTGCGGGCGCACGGCGCCCTCCGGCGCGGCCGGAAGGTGGCGGTTCTTCATGGATTTGCTCCGGTCAGTGAAGCGATGCAGAGCCGTTCGTCGAAGGCGACTTTGAGGCTGAGGTGAGTTGATTGAGCGCCGCTTCCAAGCGATCCAGGCCGAGCCACGACGCCATCGCGCCGCGTGCCTGCTCGTTGCCGCTGGGCTGTTTGCCGAGCTGATCGAGAGGAACGAGGTTCACTGCCACCGTGTAAATGTCCCCGCCAGGTGGCTTTGGCAAGTTCTCCTTGGTGCACACCGTGTCGCGGTTCATCCAGCCGTCGTTGAGGGCGGCATGGTAGTAGGCGGCGCGGCCGGCGCTGTCGGCGCGGAGCAGGCCCTCGACCGAAAATTCGGCGTAGTACACACCCTGATCGGCCGGCGTCATCAGGCAGCGCTGGATCTCCTGCTCGATGTTCTCGATAACCGGACGCAGGCAGTCGGTGAGGAACTGCATGTTCTGCGTTTCGGAGCTGCTGGCCCAGCTGGATGCCTTGTCCATGTGTCCCACCTTGAAGGGCGGCACCCGGAACCACCGGCAGATTTCCTCGACGTTGAAGCCGCGGGTTTCCAGCATCTGCGCGGCTTCGGGGTTCATGGTGATCCCCTGATATTTCATGCCCGCTTCCAGGACCATCAGGCGACCGGCACTGTTGGAACCGGCGAACCGTGCCAGGCTGTCCCGAATCTGCGAGCGCTGCTCGGCGGTCAGCGTGTTGTCCGAGCTCAGGAAGCCCGAGGCGTTCATGCCCTTGGCGAAGATCGCGGCGGCCGCGTTGTTCGCCGAGGCGGCCGAGCCGAACACCTCGCGCCCCTGCTGGATCGGCTGCAAGCCGCAGATACCGTCAAGGCCAAAGCCGCGGATGTGCATGATCGAACGCTCGGGAATGACCCGCTGCGCACCCGCCGTCGTGTAGGTGTATTCCAGCGAGCCGTCGTCGAGTCGCTTCACCACCATGCGCTGCGGGAGCAGCGGATCGAGGGCGACCAGCTTCGTGCCGATGTAGCGCTTTTCGACGAAGGCATTGCCCCACAGGCAGATGCTCGCCACCACCATCAGCATGAAGCGGGCGGGCGTCATTTCCTTGTTAGGAGACACGCTCAGCAGCCGATAGAGCGGGTGGTTCTGGGCGAGCTTCCGCGAGCCGTCCGGCATGCGCTGGTGGACGCGTAGCGGCAGCGTGGAGACCGTCTCCGAGATCAGGCGGACGCAGGCCCACACGGTCGACAGTTGCAGCGAGCGGTTGATCGTGACCGGCTCGCCGCTGGCCGAAGTGCCCACCCACTCGCGCCAAAAGTCGCTGTCGGTCAGCCGGATGGTCTTCCCCAGCCAATCCGTCAACGCGGCGAAGAAGCCGCGGCCGGGGCGCTGGTCGACCAGGTCGCTGTTGCTGAACGCCTCGGCCGGCGCGGCGCCTCGGGCCAGCGCGCCGAGAAAGGATCCGTCAGCCATGCGTTACACCCTCATCCCACGGCGCACGATCGCGGCAAGCCCGAAAAAACTGAGGGCCGCGGCGATCAACGCCCAGCCCGTGCCGGCGATCAGAAGAACACCGGCCACCAGGCAGGCGAGCGACAGCAGCACCAGTAGCAGAAAGGCGATGACTGCGTGCATTACATCCCCACCATGATCGGGTCATTGAAAAAGCCGTCGATGTCGCCGGTGTCGGCAAGATCCTCGGCGGCGCCACGCGCCATCGCCAGCGCCACGACACCGTCGATACGGCCCGTTGCTTTCTTCTTGGCGAAGATGCGGTTGTCCTTGTTGTCAGCTTCCAGCACCGCACTCGCCGCATTCCAGCGCAGACACGGGTTCGGCTTGACCTGGATGTCCTTCTCGCCGAGATCGCCTTCCAGCTTCTCGATGCTGTGCGGCATCCACAGGCCCGACTCGCTGGCCTTGGCGAAGCCCTGGCCGTGCGACACCAGGTTCACATCGACGCCGAGCTTCTCCAGCTCCGGTTCGAGGTACTTGATCCGGTACGGGTCAAAGGCGATCGCCCGGATGTTGTAGAGCGCGGCGAGCTCGCCGATGCGCTCGGCCACCACGGCGTAGTCCACGGCCTTGCCGCGCGGCGCGTGAATGTAGCCGCGGTCGCGCCACAGTCCGTAATCCACGCGGTCACGCTTCGCACGCTCCTCCAACGTGTCGCCCGGCGTCCAGAACTCCGCGAAGGCTCGCTTCGTTCGCGGGAAGTACAGCGCCAGCGCCGTCAGGTCGCGGGTGCCGGAGAGATCGAGGCCGCCGAAGCAATCCTCGCCACGCAGCGCGGCCGGATCGAAATCCTTCTCGCACTCCAGCCACGCATCAGCGCCGATCCACGGCGAGTCGGATTCGACCCACTGGCAGAAGTTCAGCCGGCGAACCACGCTTTCCTGCGACGGCATGCCGCGCGCCTTGACCACCAGCTCGCGCAGGTACTGCGGCGGGAACGTCTCGCCGAGCGACGGGTTGGCCTTGCCCCAGCAGCTTTCGTCCTTGAATGGATCGTCGCCCTCGTCCAGCGAGCAGATGAAGGCGAAGAACGCATCGTCTTCGGCCAGGCCGGCGCACACCTTGCGGCCGTAGTCGTGATAGTCGTAGCAGACCGACGTCCGGTCGTGCCCCGAGTTGGTGATCATGAACATGAGCGCCTGACGGCGGCCCTTCGTACCGGCACGCATCATCTTGATGACGTTGCCGTTCTTGTGTTCGTGCACCTCGTCGATCAGGCTGCAATGCGGACGCGGGCCGGATTGGCCGTCGTCCGCCGAGATGGGCCGGAAGAACGCACCGGCCGCCTCGTAGGAGAGGTTCCAGACCTTTTCGCCCGTGCCCGACGTCTTCAGCCGAGCGCGAAGATCCGGCGACAGGTCGCGCATCGCCACCGCGTCGCGGAACAGGATCATCGCCTGGTCTTTCTTCGTCGCCGCCGCGTAGACCTCGGCGCGCGGCTCGTTGTCGGCCGTCAGGCAGTACATGCCAACGCCGGCGGCGAGCGGCGATTTTCCCGAGCCCTTGCCGGACTCGACGTAAGCCTCGCGGAAACGCCGGAACCCGTTCGAGCCCATCCAGCCGAACAGGCTGCCGACGATGAAGGCTTGCCACGCCAGCAGTAGGAAGGGCTTCCCCTCGAACTCGCCGCCGTTGAGCTTCAGCACCTTTTCGAAGTAGCGGATCGCCCGATTGGCTTTCTCCACGTCCCAGCGCAAGCCGCGCTTCGGCCCATCCTTCAGGTCGCGCAGGTGACGCGCGCATGCGTTGCGAATATCGGGACCGGCGAGGATCTTACCGGCGGTGACCTTCTTCGCGTAGTCCGTCGTGCGGTCAGTTGACGCCGGCGAAGAACTCGTCGTTGGGGTTTTCGTCCTTGCCATCGCCAGAGGGAGCAACCTTCGTTCGTGCCGCCGGGGTCATGCCGAAATTCGTGAGGTAAGCCAGGAGGCGACGGTCAGCGTCGGCCAGCATCGCCACGGCGGGATTCGCTTTGATCAGGCCACCCGCCTTGTAGGTGCGGCCGTGCTTCTTCACTTCGGCGGACAGCTCGCGCACCTCGGCCGCGCATTCGCACAACCGCTCCAGCGTCAACAGGTCGCTCTGCGTCAGCACCCGCATGGACGTGGCGAGCGGGCAGTAGAGCTTCCACGCGTCGGCGGCGAGCTTGCTCAGGTGCTTCGGCGGCGGCTGCGATCCGCTGATCGGTAGCGTTGGAACGGCCGGTTTCGCCCGGCTCGCCCGAGCGGTGCCGCGCGCCTTCTTGACGGCGTCCGGCGTGGCGGTTCGGCCTCTCACAAAAAAGTCCCGAATTCTGGCTCGCTGCGAAAAAAAGGGAACCGGCGGTCAGGAAGCCGTCGGCGTGAACTTTCAGACCCCCTACCCCCTCGTCGGGTCGGGGCCATCGGTGAACCTGAACACGCCTTAACAAATCGTTCAGTTTCGGAGCGGCTCGGCGGGGTGCCGCTATCGGTTCCAGTGATGCCCTGGGTCGAGTGGCATGCCATCGGCTGTCGCGCCCACCTCGTAGCCCCGATGCTCCATGCGTTGCTTAGTCGAGTCGTGGTGCGTCTTGCACAGCGACTGCCAGTTTGAACGCGACCACATCAGCCGCTGGGCTTCAGCGATGCGGGCTGGGTCGCCACTGGCCTGCGCCTCCCGGAGGCGGTGAGGCTTGATGTGGTCGACCACCGTAGCCTCCACCACGTGGCCGCGGGCGATGTCCTGGGCGGTGGGCACCCCAGAGGGATGGCACATCACGCAGAAACGATGCCCAGCGAGAAACGCGGCGCGAGCCACCTGCCATTTACTGCCATAGCCACGTGATGCTGTGGCGGGCCTATTTGAGCTGGCCATCACTGATGCACTCGGCCGGCGGCGCCTTGTGGTCCGCCGCATTGATCCACCACACGAGGCATCGCAGGCGGGCGGCGCACTTATCGAAGGCCACCTGTCGCGCGTTGCTGTTGTCCGTGATGTCGCGCACCGTCTTCGTGGGGACCAGCACGGGTTTCTCGCATAGCTGGAGCAGCCCGTCAGCGGGCTTTGCCTGCTGCACCACCGTTCGGGTCGTTACCACTGGAGCCGGCGCACGGCTGGCCGTCGAGCACGCAACCAAGAGCAGCAGGCACGGTAGTGTCCAGAAGGGCTTTCGCATCCGCATTCGTCTTCTCCAGCTGGCGGACCTTGTCGCGCAGCGCCTGACCCTTGTTGTCGGCCTTGTCCAGCTCGTTGTGCAGGTCGCCCAGCGCCTTGCTGTCGATCTCACGCAGGTGCTTGAGCTCGTCGATCGCCTTGTCCTGGTCCGCGTTGGCGGTCACCTGCTGGTCGAGCGTGCCGCTGACGCGCCCGAGCTTTTCGCTCAGGTTCATGGTGGTGTCGGTCAGCGCCTTCGTGCGGAAGTAGGCGACGGTCCCATAGACGCCCAGCACAATGATCACGAGGATCAGGATGTACTCGATGAAGAGCCGGGCGTTGCCGGTCACGTAGCTGCCTACCCTACTGATCAGGCTTGCCATCTTGCGAACTCCGGTTGAGCCCGAGCTTCGCCCAGACGAATCGCTGCATGACCTGGACGGTGGCGCGGGCGCCAAGCATGCCGAACGTGCCGGCAATGAAGGCGGTCCACACGATGCTCAGTCCCCACGCCGAGCACAGAAGGCCACTCAGGGCTCCCACGAACCCGGCGGCGAAGAACTCGATCAGGGCGCGTGTAGCCGATAGAGGCTGCGAGGCGTCCATCGCACGCAGTACGGCGCCGATCGCGCCACCCACTGCGGCGAACGCGGACACGGCGAGTAGCCGGATCCAGTCCAGCGGTGGCTGCGGCGGAAGGTCGTTCACGCCAGCCCCAGCGCACGGCGAGCAGCGGCGCGACGGTTGGTCCGGTCAACCCAACCATTCGGCAGGCCGTTGGCATTCTTCCCGTTGATGCGGATCGACTGCGTCAGGAACTCACCGCGGTCGGCAAGCTCGTTGAGGCCCTTGAGCGACCAGAACCAGCCGCCCGCAAGGGCTGCATAGTCGTCGCGCTCCAGCAGTTGCGGGTTCTTCACGAAGTCCACACCCACGGCCTTCGACAGCGCAGCGTAGTTCGCGCGGCCGGTGATCATCGGCAGGCCGCGCCCCATGAAGCGCATACCGTCGCCCGGCTGGGTGTTACCCAGGTCGGCACGGCCTTCGTAGCGGCCCTGCGCCGGCACCTGGGCCGGGTTCCATATTTCACGGGTGCGGGCAAAGCTCATCGACTCGTGGCCC
>CAJYHU010000212.1 GCA_913774655.1 uncultured Luteibacter sp.
AAGGGCATGCGGCCGAGCTTCACCACGGCCGCCGCGCCCGACGACGCCCGCCGCTGGTTCGACCACCTGGTGGCGCTGGCCCGTGAAGCGCACCCAGGGGTGGAAACCGGCCGCTTCGGTGCCCATATGAAGGTGCACCTGATCAACGACGGCCCGGTCACCTTCCGCCTGGAGGTGCGTTGAAGCGCGCGACCGTTGCCCCTTTCGCCTCCCTCACCGACGCGTCCGCCGGGCCAGCAGCGCTCGTTCTGGCGCGATTCTTGCGTGTCGGGTTGGAGCCCCATCCACTTGAAAACTGGTCAAAAAATCATCAAATGACTATACTGATCGGTTCCAGTAACCCGCGGCGGTCGGCATGACTAACAAAGCTCACGAGCAACAATCGGAAATCAAGCAACTCATTTCCAAGGGCCTCGAGCAGGGCTACCTGACGTACGCGGAGATCAACGATCACCTCCCCGACGACATCGTCGATCCGGAGCAGATCGAAGACATCATGGCCGTGCTCAAGGGCGTCGGCATCGAGGTGCACGACTCCGCGCCCGATACCGACACCATCAGCGACGGCGCGGCCCCGGGCGCCTCGTCCGACGACGAGTCCGCCGCCGAGGAAGCCGTGGCGCTGCTGTCGGCCGTCGACTCCGAAGTGGGTCGCACCACCGACCCCGTGCGCATGTACATGCGCGAAATGGGTACGGTCGAGCTGCTCACCCGCGAGGGCGAAATCGCCATCGCCAAGCGCATCGAAGAGGGCCTCAACCAGGTCCAGACCGCGCTCGCCTCGTTCCCGCTCACCATCCAGCTGCTGCTGGAGGAATACGACCAGCACCTCGAAGGCAAGCGCCGCCTGAGCGAAATCCTCGCCGGCTTCGCCGACGTCGAGGCGGCCGAAGACCAGGCCCAGGCCGCCGCCGCCGAGCTGCCCGAGGTCGAGGCCGATGCCGACGACGACGAGACCGACGACGGCACGGCGTCCGACGAGGACGAAGGCCCGAGCGGTCCGGACCCCGAAGAGGTCAAGCGGCGCATGGAAGAACTGCGCTCGCTGCACGGCAAGTTCCAGAAGTCCGCGCCCAAGGCCGAGATCAACGACAAGAAGGTCGCGAAGATCCGCGAGCAGATGTCCGAGGCGTTCCTCAACCTCAAGCTGCCGTCGGCGCTTATCGACAGCTTCGTGCGCAAGTTGCGCGAAGTGGTGAACGACATCCGCCACCACGAGCGCGTGCTCATGGACATCTTCGTCAAGCAGGTGAAGATGCCTCGCGCCGAGTTCCTCAAGAGCTTCCCGTCCAACGAGGGCAACCTCGAGTGGGCTGCCGAGCTGTCGCGCAAGCGCCAGAAGTGGTCGCCGAACATCAAGAACTTCCGCGAAGTGATCGACGCGGAGCAGGAGAAGCTGGCCCAAATCGAGCGCACGCTCTACCTGCCGCTGACGGACATCAAGGAAATCAACCGCGCCATGTCGGTGGGCGAGGCCAAGGCCCGCCGCGCCAAGAAGGAAATGGTCGAGGCCAACCTTCGCCTGGTGATCTCCATCGCCAAGAAGTACACCAACCGCGGCCTGCAGTTCCTCGACCTCATCCAGGAGGGCAACATCGGCCTGATGAAGGCGGTGGACAAGTTCGAATACCGTCGCGGCTACAAGTTCTCCACGTACGCCACGTGGTGGATCCGACAGGCCATCACCCGTTCCATCGCCGATCAGGCTCGCACCATCCGCATCCCGGTGCACATGATCGAGACGATCAACAAGCTCAACCGCATTTCCCGCCAGATGCTCCAGCAGTTCGGTCGCGAGCCGACGCCGGAAGAACTGGCCAAGGAAATGGAAATGCCCGAGGACAAGATCCGCAAGGTGCTGAAGATCGCGAAAGAGCCGATCTCCATGGAAACCCCGATCGGCGACGACGAGGATTCCCACCTTGGCGATTTCATCGAGGACACCAACGCCAGCTCGCCCATCGAGTCGGCCACGGAAACCGGCCTCATGGAAACCGTCCGCGACGTGCTCGCCGGCCTCACGCCGCGCGAGGCCAAGGTGCTGCGCATGCGCTTCGGCATCGACATGAACACGGATCACACGCTGGAAGAAGTCGGCAAGCAGTTCGACGTGACCCGCGAGCGCATCCGTCAGATCGAAGCCAAGGCCCTGCGCAAGCTGCGCCACCCGAGCCGGTCGGAAACCCTGCGGTCGTTCCTCGACATCGACTGATCGCCACCCGGCAAGAAAAAACGCCCGCGCAAGCGGGCGTTTTTTTGTATCGTGACCGCGAGTCCTGTCGCCTGGCGGGGAGTGCCGTGACCCCTTCGAAAACCTACCCGAGCCGTCGGACGAGCCCACCCCATGGATGAACGGGGTGCGGATTCCGGCCGGGCCACGGCGTTCTTCGCCGCCCTGATCGTGCTGGTGTCGGTGCTGGCGCTGGCCGCACCGGGACAGATCCAGCGCATCGAGCGCGAGCAGGCGTCCGCCTCGCCCACCACGCCGGCGACCCTGCCCGTCGTCGAGGTCTGGCTCAGCACCGCCGACCGTCGACTGAAGCTCGCCCAGCAGCACGACATCCCCATGACCGCGCGTGGATCGCAACCGGCCGACGTCACCGTCGACCTGCGCAAGACCTACCAGACCATGGTCGGTTTCGGCGCGGCGATGACCGACGCCTCGGCCTGGCTGTTGCGCAACAAGCTCAATCCGGCGCAACGCAAGGCGCTGCTCGACGAACTCTACGGGCCGCCGCCGCATCTGAATTTCAACATGATGCGCCTGACGATCGGTTCGTCGGACTTCTCGTTGAATGTCTATACGCTCGACGACATCTTCTTCGGCCAGACCGATCCCGACCTCAAGCACTTCAACATCGCGCCCAACCTCCCCGACCTCGTGCCGGTGGTGCAGGAGGCGCTCGCGATCAACCCGGGCATACGCATCCTCGCCACGCCATGGAGCGCGCCGGCCTGGATGAAGGTCAACACCAACGTGCTCGGCGGCGAACTGTCCGAAGACGACGAGAGCGTCTACGCCGACTACCTCATCAAGTACGTCGACGCGTATCGGCGCCACGGCATCCCGATCTTCGGCCTGAGCCTGCAGAACGAGCCCGCGTTCCAGCCGATCACCTATCCCGGGATGCAGATGCCGGCGGCCCAGCGGGCGCGCATCATCGCCAACTACCTCGGGCCGCGACTGGCGAAACGAACGCCACGCACACAGATCCTGGAGTGGGATCACAACTGGAGCCATCCCGAGCAGCCGCTGGAGGTGCTCTCGCATCCGGACGCCGCTCGCTACGTCGACGGCGTGGCGTGGCACTGTTACGAAGGCAACCCCTATAACCAGGGCAAGGTCCACCGCGCGTTTCCTGACAAAGACGCGTACATGACCGAATGCTCCGGCGGCGACTGGGCCTCGGCCGCCAACGGCGAACTGATCTGGTTCTCGCGCAACCTGCTGATCGAAAGCATTCGCCAGTGGGCGCGCGGTGTCGTCTACTGGAACCTCGCCCTGGATGAAAACCACGGTCCGCATTTCGGCGGATGCAGCCTGTGCAAGGGCGTGGTGCTGATCGACTCACGCACCGGCGAGGTCAGCCGCAACGACGAGTACTACGCCCTCGCGCACTTCAGCCGCTTCGTGCTGCCGGACGCCAGCCGCGTGCAATCCAACCAGCCGGACAAGGACCTCGCCAACGTCGCGTTCTGGAACGCCACCGACGGCTCGATCGTGCTGGTGATGGTCAACAGCCACAAGGACGCGCGGCATATCGCGATCGCCGAAGGACAGGCGCGCTTCGAGTACACGATGCCCGCGCAGAGCGTGGCGACGTTCGTGTGGATGCCCGATAAAGCCGTGGGCCTGGCGAAGCGGGCGATCTGGTGGGTGAGGCGAGCGCTTTAGCTCGGGCGGCAGGCGACGGCGCCTCCAAAGGGGTTGCCGTAGGGGGTTCCAGCCCAGCCCTTGAGCCGTGCTTTTCCGTGTTCTCTCGCTATGTTCCCGAGCGGCCCTTGCGGCCGCGCTTGGGCGTGGCCGCGACGCCGGGGGCCTGCTTCGCGACAGGCGGTTTCGCGGCGGCATGCACCTGCTCCAGCCACGACAGATCATCGACGTACGACAGAAAATGTCGCAGGTAGTCCGGTGACTGTTCCCGCATCAACGCGATGGCGCGATACACCAGCGCAGCGGAGTTGAGCGGCCCCGCCCCGCTGGGCGCGGGCTCATGGGAGAGCCGCAGCTGGCTCTCCGAACGGACCTGCGTCCAGAGGCGCCGGACCTCGTCCAGCAACGGGAGATCCGGATAGGTCGACGGGCGCGACATCTCGTCGACGAGTTGCCCGAGGGGGCCGCGCGGGCGTGGCGTGTCAGGGCGCATGCGGGGCCGCCGGGGCCGAGGGTTTGGGCACCGGCGCGATTTCCACGCGACGGTTCTTCGCACGCCCCGCGTCGTCGCTGTTGGAGCTGACCGGCTGCTCCGCGCCAAACGCCGCGGCGAACACCGACGAGCGCGGCACGCCTTCGTCGATCAGGGCGCGGGTGACGGTCAAGGCGCGCTGTGCCGACAGCTCGAGGTTGTCGGCGAAACGCCGGTTGCCGTCGTGCACCGGCTGGTCGTCGGTGAAGCCGCTGACCATGAGGATGTCTTCGCGCGACGTGAGATAGCGCGTAAGCGGCCCGGCGAGGCTCTTCAGGAGTTCGCGCCCTTCCGGCTGCAGTTGATCCGAATTGAGCGCGAACAGAACGCTGCCGCTGATGCCGATGCGACCGTTGACGAGGGTGACGCGACCGGCCGCCAGGGGCGCCGCCAGCGCCTGTTCCAGCGTCACCCGACGCTGCGCTTCCGCCTGGCGCTGTTTCACGGCCTCGTCGAGCTTGCTCGACAACTGCAACTGCATGCCGATGACGCCGACTAGGATCAGCACGAATGCCCCGAGCAATACCGACATCAAGTCACCGAAGGCGGCCCAGATCGGTGCGCCCGACTCGCCGTCGAGATCGATGTCGTCGCTCATGCGCGGGCCTTGCCCGAGGGGCGGCGCTCGGCGAGGTGACGCATGTCGTCGATGATCTGCTTCTGCGACAGCACGCTCAGGTCGACCACTTCGCGCGCCTGCGCAACGTAGTACGCCAGCTGTTCGTCACTGCGCACGAGCGACTTATCGAGCGCGTCGGCGATCTCGCGCAAGCGCTGCATCAAGGCCTCGTTCGACTGCCCGAACTGCTGCACCGCGCCGCCGAAGGCGTCGCCCAGGCTCGCCACGCCGGCGGCACTGGCGGCGAGTTGCTCCGCGACCACGCCCAGCTTGCCGGTTTCCGCTTCCACGTGATCGGTGAAGCGCGTGCCGACGCGTTCGAGCAGATCGGCGGAGGTGCCGATGAGGGCGTCCACGGAGGCGCGCTGCTCGGTCGAGGCGTGGTTCACCGCATCGAGCAGGGTCTGCAGCGTTTCGAGCAGACGCGTGCGCTCTTCAAGCATCGCCGTGTCACGCTGCATGCTGTCGGAGAGCTTCTGGCGCAGTTCGGCGATCACGGCGGCCGCAGCCTTGGGGGCGTCCGACGCCGCGTCGACCAGGCGGGACATTTCGGCGATGGTCGCGCTGGCATGCGTCTGCGTCTGCGCGGCGATGGTCTCGGCCGTCCGTTCGAGCGCATCGCAGATCGCCTGCTGACGACTCGTCGCCTGTTCACCCGCACGCTCCCACTGGTGCGTGAGCGCCTCGGTGGCGTCGGACAGCGTGTGTGCCCATGCCTTGAGACGATCGTCATCATGGGCGGCGAGCGTCTCCTGCAGCGCCGCCTGCGAACGATGCAGTTCGGCGATCGCGTCGGCCGCGGCCTTGGGTGCCTGCGCGGCGGCCTCGACGAGGCGCGAGATCTCCGCCGCGGTGGCGCTCGCGTGGGCCTGGGCGTGTGCCGCGATGCCCTCGGCGACCTGTTCGAGGGTGTCGCAGATCGCCTGCTGGCGGCTCGTGGCGTGTTCGCCCGCGCGCTCCCACTGCTGGCTGAGGGCGGCGGTGTTCGCGGACAAGGCGTCCGTCCATGCGTTCAGACGGTCTTCGTCGCGCGTGGCGAGCGTCTGCTGCCACTCGGCCTGCGACGCGTGCACGCTGCGCACCCAGGCGGCGGCCTGCTCTTCCAGGGCCGCCATGACGGTCGCAAGGGCTGTCTGCTGCCGCTCGGCCAGCGCGTCGTTCACGGCCGTCTGCTTGCCGAGCGCGTCGCTCCACGCCGTGGCGGCATGGCTCGCGGACGCATCCAGGCGCGACGCAAGGCTGTCGACAAGGCTCGCCGAGCGTTCGTCGAAGCGCGCGGCGAAGCCGTCCAGCGACTGTCCGAGGTCGTGCGACAGTGCTTCGTTCGTTTGCCGCTGCGCCGCCAGGGCGTCGTGCCAGGCGGTGGTGATGGCAGTACCGTTCGTTTCCCAACCGCGCGCCAGTTGCTCGAACTGACGCTCGACCGCCTGCGAGACCTTCTCATGCAGCGACGCCGTTTCGCGCGCCAGGGCGGCCATCGTGGACTCCACCACCGGTTGCAGCACGTCGCCCGCCAGGCGCGCACTCTCGGCGATACCCGTCGTCATCGACTGCTCGACGGACGAGGCCAGGCGCGTATAGACGGCCTCCGTGTTGGCATGGAACGACGCCTGGTTGGCGACGAGGCGCTCGCTCGCCGTGCGGTTCTGCTGTTCCATGGCGGCCATCATCGACGCCATGCGGTCCATGAGCACCGGTAGGAGGCTGGACTGCTCTTTCAGCAGGCGGAACGACTCCTCGCGCTGGTGGGCCTGCGAGTAGACGCGCAGCCGGGTGGCGATGCTGGTGTCCAGGTCGCGCACCACGTCGCCGCGCTCACGACGGCACAGCGCGGACAACAGGCCCAGCATCGCCGAACTCGCTACGCCCGCGATCGACGTACCGAAAGCGAAACCCAGGCCTTTCACCGGCGCGGCCAGCGAGCCGCGGATGGCCTGGAGATCGGTCGCGCTTTCCAGGGCGATGCCGGTGCCGCGCAGCGTCGCCATCATGCC
>CAJYHU010000213.1 GCA_913774655.1 uncultured Luteibacter sp.
TGGCTGCCTCGCCGCGACGCGCTCACCCTCACGGCGCGTAGCCTGCACGAGTACGTGGCGACGTGGATCTATCGCCGACGCGGCTGGATGTGACGCGCGTCAGGGATTGTCGGTTTCGATCTGCAAGGAGGTCTTGCCATCGCGGCGGATCAGTCCGGGGCCGAACTGGGTGACTTTCCCGTCCTTGAGCACGACGGTGTAGTCCTTGTGCGAGAACGAGAAACGCGAGGGTCGCCGGTCGAGCCAGCTGAGCACTTCGTAGCCGACCATCGAGCGGTCCGAATCGGGCCGCCCCAGGCGGTCGATGACCTCGTCGCGGTCGGTGCCGACATCGAGCCTGGCGATCTTGGCACCCATGCCCTGGCAGCCCGCCAGGGACGCCGCGACGATGACCATGGCGACCGCTCGTTTCATTCCCGTGTCCCGCCGGAGATTATCCGCCGATGGTAACGCAGCCCCGCAAGAGCGTGCGACCCTGCTGCCGCTTCAGCGCGTGGACGGGGGCGCGGGGGCCTGACCGACCGGCTTGCCGTGCGGATCGAGCGTATGCCCCTCGGCATCGACGTCGTGCTCCGCAGCCTGCTGCACATGCCGGGTCACGCCTTGCGCGGGCTGCACCGGCGGCAACCGGCTCCCCGCGGTCGAGGCGTGCACCGGTGCCATCCCGGGGTTGGCGGTGGCCTGGGTCGCCGGCGCGGCCGCAGGGTGACTGGCGGCCTGGGCAAAGACGACGGCCGGTGCCAGGCACGCGGCAAGGAAAGCGATTCGAAGGCGCATGACGGGTCTCCATGGGCTACCGCGACGGCGGCACGACGGGCTTCACGCTAAAGGGGCTCGCGTGAAGCCCGGATCGCCGTCAGTTCAGTTCGTCGGGATGCGGGCCCATGCGTTTGCCCGCGTCAAGGGTTGCGATGGCGGCCATGTCGTTGGCCGACAACACGAAATCGAACACCTGCAGGTTGCTGCGGATGCGATCGGGCGTGGCCGACTTCGGAATCACCATGTGGCCCAACTGCACGTGCCAGCGAAGCACGACCTGCGCGGGCGTCTTGCCGTGCCGCTTCGCCAGCGTGACGAGCGTATCGTTCTTCAGCAGGTCGCCCCCCTGCCCCAGCGGGCTCCACGCCTCGGTGATCACACCGTGCTGACGGTTGGCCGCCACCACGTCGTTCTGGGCGAAGTCCGGATGCACCTCGATCTGGTTCACCACCGGCACGACGCCGGTCTCCTTCACCAGGCGATCGAGATGCCCGGGCTGGAAATTCGACACGCCGATCGAGCGGATGCGTCCCTCGTCACGCAAGCGGATGAACGCTTTCCACGTATCGAGGTAGCGATCCTTTTTCGGCGTCGGCCAGTGGATCAGGTAAAGGTCGAGGTAGTCCGCGCCCAGCTTCTTCATGCTCTGGTCGAACGCACGCAGCGTGCTATCGAAGCCCTGCTCCGAGTTCCATAGCTTGGTGGTGAGGAAGATCTCGTCGCGTGCCACGCCTGAGGCCTCCATGCCCTGGCGCACGCCTTCTTCGTTGCCGTAGATCGCTGCGGTATCGATGGAGCGATAGCCGCTGTCGAGCGCGGTCTTCACCGCCGCCCGGGTCTCGTCGTTGGGGATCTGGAACACGCCGAAGCCAAGCTGCGGCGCGTGGTGACCGTCGTGGAAGGTCAGCGTGGGTACCGAGGGGGCCATGTCTGTCTCCTGCGTTGGAAGCCGCCGGCCATCGTGACGACGGCGGCGCATGCAGGGTGTGACGGGCGCGTCAGGCACGCGCCCGTCACGAATCAGTCGTGGCGGGGCGCGTAGTGCGTCTGGACGTAGTCGTCGAGGATCGCGACGAAGTCGTCGGCGATGGTGTCGCCACGCAGCGTCATCGCTTTCTCGCCGTCGATGAACACCGGCGCCGATGGGGCCTCGCCGTTGCCTGGCAGTGAGATGCCGATGTTGGCGTGCTTGGATTCGCCCGGACCGTTCACGACACAGCCCATCACCGCAAGGGTGAGGTTTTCCACGCCGTCGTACTTCACGCGCCACTCCGGCATGCGCTCGCGCACGTGCGTCTGCACCGTCTTGGCCAGCTCCTGGAAGAATTCGCTCGTGGTGCGGCCGCAACCGGGACAGGCGGTGACCAGCGGCGTGAACGCGCGCAAGCCCATGGTCTGGAGCAGTTCCTGCGCCACGATGACTTCGCCGGTGCGCGACTGGCCCGGCTCCGGCGTGAGCGAGATACGGATGGTGTCGCCGATGCCTTCCTGCAGGAGCACCGCCAGCGCGGCGCTGGACGCCGTAATGCCCTTCGAACCCATGCCGGCCTCGGTGAGGCCCAGGTGCAGCGCGTAGTCGCCACGGCGGGCGAGATCGCGATAGACGGCGATGAGTTCCTGCACGCCGGACACCTTGCACGAGAGGATGATGCGTTCGCGCGGCAGGCCGAGGTCTTCGGCGCGCGCAGCCGAATCCAGCGCCGAGCGGATCAACGCCTCGCGGGCGACGTGGCCGGCATCCCACGGATCGGCGCGATGGGCGTTCTCGTCCATCAGCGCGGCTACCATCGATTGGTCGAGCGAGCCCCAGTTGGCACCGATGCGCACCGGCTTGTCGTAGCGGATGGCCATCTCGATGATCGAAGCGAACTGGGCGTCTTTCTTCTTGCCGAAGCCCACGTTGCCGGGATTGATGCGGTACTTCGCCAGTGCCTCGGCACAGGCCGGCTCGGCTTCGAGCAGCTGATGGCCGTTGTAATGGAAGTCGCCGATCAGGGGCACGGACACGCCCATCATGTCGAGCCGCTCGCGAATGCGCGGCACGGCGGCGGCGGCGGCGGGCGTATTCACGGTGATGCGGACCAGCTCCGACCCGGCGCGAGCCAGCTCGGCCACCTGCCGCGCGGTGGAGACCGGGTCTTCGGTGTCGGTGTTGGTCATCGACTGGACGACGATGGGCGCACCACCGCCGACGGTCACGCGTTCGATCTGCACGCCCTTGCTGGGGCGGCGGGAGGCGGCTTCCGCGGGACGCGGGCGGCTGGAAAGGTCTTCGCTCATGGCGGGGATTTTAGCGCAAGCGCGTGACAGCCCGGAGGACGGCTACACTCGCCGGCATGAATGTCCGCTACCGTCATGGCCTCTTCAACCGCCTTCTCGCCGAACAGGCCCTCAGCCGCAGTGCCGGCGCCCCGCTGATCGGGGGCAATGCCGTCGACCTGCTCATCGACGCCCAGGCCCATTACGACGCCTGGCAGCCGCCCCAGTCGGCGATGACGGCCACGAACACCCCGGACCGGGCCCGTTCCACCAGGGTGTCGAGGAAACGGCGCCCCACCGCGTCGTCGCGGATGATGTAGTTCTCCAGGAACACGTGGTGGCGTGCGCCGGCGATGGCCGCCAGCCAGGCGT
>CAJYHU010000214.1 GCA_913774655.1 uncultured Luteibacter sp.
CCCGACACGGGCGGCGCCTTCCATGCGGCGGTGCGCGCGGCGCAAGCGGCCGACGCCGACCTCATCGTCACCACGGGCGCGGTGTCGGCGGGCCGCTTCGATTTCGTGCCGACCGCGCTGGCCTCGCTCGGCGCGCGCGAACTCTTCCACAGGGTGGCGATCCGCCCAGCGAAGCCGTTGATGGCGGCGCGCTTCGACGGCGGCCCGCTCGTGGTCTGCCTGCCCGGCAACCCGATCGCCGCGGCCACCGGCTATCGCTTCTTCGTGGGACCGGTGTTGCGTGCGATGGCGGGCATGCCGCCGGAGCGGCCGCGCCGCGTGCGCCTGGTCGAGGCGCCGCCGGTGCGCGAAGGTCTGCATCATTTCCAGTTCGGCACATGGGACACGGTGGACGACGAGCGCGTGGCGCGGCTATTGCCCGCGCAGGCCGCGTATCGCATCGCGCCGTTCACCCGCGCCGACCTGTGGCTGACGTCGTCCGACACGTTCGGCGACCACGCGGACGCATGGCCGCTCGATCCCGCCGACGCGCCGTGATCGGTGGCCTCATCCTTGCCGGTGGCCTGTCCTCGCGCATGGGGCGCGACAAGGCCTTGCTGACCATCGACGGCGAAACGCTGCTCGCGCGCAGCGCGCGCGTCCTGCGCGATGCCGGTGCCGAGCGCGTCGTGGTGAGTGGACCGCGACCCGGCGGTATTCCCGATCGCTATCCGCGGAGCGGGCCGCTGGGTGGCCTCGCCAGCGCGGCACCGTCGCTGGCCGACGGGCGCTGGCTCATCGTGCCGGTGGACATGCCGCGGTTGCATCCGGGGTTGCTGAGATCGCTGCTGGTCGGCGGCGCGCGTGCCACCCGCTTCGCGGGGCACCCGTTGCCGATGATGCTGTGTCTGGACGACGCGGTGCGAGCCATGCTCGACACGCTCATGCGCCAGGACGACCCCCGCCGCCGGTCCCCCTCGGCCTTGCAGGCGGCCCTCGGCGCGCATGAACTTCCGCTCGACGGCCTGGACACGGACGCGCTGGTCAACTGCAACACGCCTGACGAATGGAACGAGGTGACCGCATGAGGGTGCAACTGGAGAACGACGCGATCCGCGTGCGGATCGACGAGGATGAACTGGCCGAACTGCTCGACGACGTCGCGCTGCTCGGCTCCACCGCCTTCGGCAGCGCGTTCACCATGCGCTATGCCATCGATGCGACCGACGGCGCCTGTGTGCTGAACGGCACCGCACACGAGTGGTGCCTGGAGGTGCCACGCGAGCGGCTGCGCGAACTCAAGGCACGGTTGCCGAGCAAGGACGGTCTCACGTTCGACCTTCCCGGCTCCAGCACGGCGGCAACGCGGGTGCTGCTCGACGTCGACGTGAAGGACAGCCTGCGCCGCCGCAGGTCGTGAGCCGCCGGGTCAGCCCGTGGCCGCGTCCGCCAGCCGCTCCGGGTGGCTGTAGATGTTGAAGCGGCCCGGTCGCGCGAAGCCCACGAGGGTGAGGCCGCAGGATTCGGCCAGGTGCACGGCGAGCGCGGTGGGTGCCGAGATCGCCACCAGCAGCGGCATGCCGGCCACGGCCGCCTTGGTCACCATCTCGTAGCTGGCGCGGCTGGTGATCACCGCGAAACCGTCGCGTGTCGGCAGGCCTTCGCTCGCCATCGCGCCGATGAGCTTGTCCAGCGCGTTATGCCTGCCCACGTCTTCGCGCACGCGCACGATCGCGCCTTCCGCCGTCGCCCATGCGGCGGCGTGCACCGAGCCGGTGAAGGCGTTGATCGGCTGCCGTTCGCGCAAGCCCCGCAGAGCGCGTTCGATGGCGGCATGCGACACGACGGGACCCGCTGCGACGGGCGCCGGGTGGCGTATCACGTCCTCGAGTTCGCGCGAACCGCAGATGCCGCAGCCGCTTCGTCCCGGCAGCAGGCGATCCGCAGGAGGGGCGTCGGCTGCACCCGGCCCGGTGCGACGCACGTCGACCCGCACCCCTTCGAGCATCTCGTGCACCTCGATGGCGGCGATATCGCGCACCGATGGCACCAGCCCCTCGGTGAGCGCGAAACCCCGGGCGAAATCCTCGATGTCCAGGGGCGACGCCATCATGACCGCGAAGGAGGCGCCATCGACATGCATGGCGACGGGCACCTCCTCGGCGAGCCGGTCGAGGTCCTCGGTGGCACGGCCGCCCTCCACCCGCCACACCGGCCGCGTGACGCAGCCGGGGGGCGGCGCGTCGCCGTCACGCATGCGAGGTGCCGCGGCGCGGGCCGCCGTCGGCGGGCGCGGTCGAGGCGGCAATGCGTACCGGTACGGATTTGTAGGTGGGGGTGCCCGAATGGCTGTCGTGGTTTTCCAGGGCGATGAGTGCGTTGCCTTCGGGGAAATACAGGGCCATCGAGCCTTCGACGATATCGTAGGCCACCGCGGTGAACCCGCGCACCGCGCGCTGGCGACCGTCGGCCACGTTGGCGCCGGTGGCGAAGATATCGATGCGATCGCCATGCTTTAACCCGCGAGCGGCGAGGTCGTTCGCGTTCATGAAGACGACGTCGCGCCGGCCGGTCACGCCGCGGTAGCGATCGTTGAGTCCGTAGATGGTGGTGTTGTACTGGTCGTGCGAACGGATGGTGGTAAGCATCAGCTCGTCGCCCGGCGTGTCCATGTCGTCGTTGGAAAACGGCGATACAAGGAAATGCGCACGGCGCTCGGGCGTGGCCCAATCGCGTTCGCTGGCCGCGACGCGCAGGCGGAAGCCGCCCGGGCGGCGCACGCGTTCGTTGAAGTCGAAGAAGATCGGAAACACCTTCTCGATATCGTTGCGGATGAGGTCGTAGTCGCCGACGAGCCGGTCCCAGTCCACCCGGGTCGTCGGCAGCGTGGCCTTGGCGATGCCGGCGATGATCCAGGGTTCCGACCGCAGGTGCTCGGACGCGGGTTTGAGCGTGCCGGCCGAGGCATGCACCATCGACATGGAGTCTTCCACGGTGACCGACTGCGGCCCGGTGGCCTGCTCGTCGAGTTCGGTACGGCCCAGGCACGGCAGGATGAACGTCTCTTTCGCCAGCAGCAGGTGCGAGCGGTTGAGCTTGGTGGCCACGTGCACGGCGAGGTCGAGCTTGCGCATGGCCCCGAACGTCTCTTCCGTGTCGGGCATCGCCACGGCAAGGTTGCCGCCCAGGGCGACCATCGCCTTGGAACGACCCTCGCGGATCGCGAGCACGGCGGCCACCGCGTCATGGCCGTGCGCGGTGGGCGGCACGAAGCCGTAGGTGCGGCGGATGCCTTCGTTGAGATCGGCGTTGGGTTTCTCGGTGATGCCCACCGTGCGGTCGCCCTGCACGTTGCTGTGGCCGCGCAGCGGG
>CAJYHU010000215.1 GCA_913774655.1 uncultured Luteibacter sp.
TCGTGGCGCAGGACATCCACGAGCGGATCGGCTCCTCCCACGATCCCTACGACGAACTCGCCGGCGCGCTCTACCACAGCGACATCATGTTCCGCGTGGGTCGTCTGCTCCGCCTGCAGGCGCTCGCCTGTCGCGAACGCGCACGCGCGGTGCGAACCCGCACGCAGGCCACGTCGATCGCCCTGCCCCACGGCGCGCTGGACGACCTGCGCGATGCGCTGGCCCATCGCCACCGTACCGCACCCGTCGAGCAGGCCGTGGACGACGCGCTCACCGCGCTCCTGCACAACATGGAGCGACTCCAGGCGGCGATCGAAGACGAGGGCTCGCTGCGCGACGACGGCGACGCGCTTCTCCAGGGCGACGAGCCGCGTTCGCTCCGCGAGGCGCTGGCCCGGGTACGCGTTCGGCTCAACCGCCGCTCCATGCATTTCCGCCATGCGGTGCGCCTTGCCACCGGCCTGTTCTGCGGCGACATGCTGATGCTGGCCTTCCATCCCAGCCACGGCTACTGGATCCTCATGACGACCTTGTTCGTCTGCCAGCCCGGTTACGGCGCCACGCGCAAACGCCTGGTCCAGCGGGTGTCGGGTACCCTTGGCGGCCTGCTGGTCGGGTGGGCCTCGCTCCAGTTGCTGCCGGGCGGCGACTGGCGCCTGCCGGTGATGGTCGCCAGCGGCGCCGCGTTTTTCGCTTTTCGCCTGCGTCGCTACGCGCTGGCCACCGGAGCCATCACGCTGTTCGTGCTGTTGTGCTTCGACCGGGTCGGTGCCGGCTACGCGGCCATCGGCCCGCGCCTGTTCGACACCCTGCTCGGCGCATGCGTGGCCGCCGCGGCGATCCGCTTCGTGCTGCCGGACTGGCGCGTGCGCCGCTTCGACGACCTCGTGGCCGACGCCCTCGCCGCCTACGCCCGCTACCTCGAACGCATCGCCGGCCAGTACGCCACGGGGCGGCTTGACGACCTGCCCTACCGCATCGCCCGCCGTGACGCGCACGCAGCGCAGGCCGCCGTCGCCGGCAACGTCGCGGAACTCCTCACCGAACCCGGGCATGCGCCCGGGCGCGGCGAACGTGCCCTGCGCCTGCTGACCGCGCTGCAGGCGGGTCTTTCCCACCTGTCCACGCTGGGCGTACACCGCCAGGCCCTGCCCGCGGCCGACGCCGTCAGGGTGGGCCAGCTCGCCCGGCACGTCGCCCACGGCTTCGACACGCTCGCTGCGCACGTGCGCACGGGCACGCCGGCCCCCACCCTCGCGCCGCAGGAGGTACCCGCCCACGCCCCGGAAACGCTACGGCTGGTCGCACGACAGTGCCTGTTGCTGGTGCGCGTGCACGATCGCATCGCCCACCTTCCCGTCGCCTGATTGCTGCGTCGCGCCGTGGCTTGATACAGGCGTCACGCTAGGATGGGATGTTTTTCCCCATCCCCTCCGGAGCCTGCACCATGCGCCCGTTCTCCCTCGGCGACGACCTCGACCTCCTGCGCGAAAGCGTGCGTGCCTTCGCCGAGAAGGAAATCGCGCCACGTGCCGACCGCATCGACCGCGAGAATCATTTTCCGGACGATCTCTGGGTCAAGCTCGGCGAGATGGGCCTGCTCGGCATCACGATCCCAGGCGAATACGGCGGTTCGGAACTCGGCTTTCTCGCCCACATGGTGGCGATGGAGGAAATCTCCCGCGCATCGGCGTCGGTCGGCCTCTCCTACGGCGCGCATTCGAACCTGTGCGTGCAAAACATCTACCACAACGGCACCGACGAACAGCGCCGCACCTACCTGCCGAAACTGGCGAGCGGCGAATGGATCGGCGCGCTCGCGATGAGCGAGCCGGGTGCCGGCTCCGACGTGGTCGGCTCGATGAGCTGCAGGGCCGAGCTCGTCGGCGACACGTGGGTGGCGAACGGCTCGAAGATGTGGATCACCAACGGTCCCGACGCCGACGTGCTGCTGGTCTACATGCGCACCGCGCCGCGCGCGGCGGGCAGCCGCTGCATGACCGCCTTCATCGTCGAGAAAGGCATGAAGGGATTCTCCACGGCGCAAAAGCTCGACAAGCTCGGCATGCGCGGTTCGAACACCTGCGAACTCGTCTTCGACCAGTGCGAGATCCCGGCGAAAAACATCGTCGGTGAGGTCAACGAAGGCGTGCGCGTGCTGATGAGCGGCCTGGACACCGAACGCCTCGTGCTCTCGGGCGGTCCGATCGGCATCATGCAGGCCGCGATCGACCTGACCCTGCCCTACGTGCGCGAGCGCAAGCAGTTCAACGCGCCCATCGGCACCTTCGGCCTGATGCAGGGCAAGGTCGCCGACATGTACACGGCGCTGCAATCCTCGCGTGGCTTCGCCTACATGGTGGCGCAGCAGTTCGACAACGGCGTGAAGTCGCGCATCGATCCCGCCGCCTGCCTGCTCAACGCGTCGACGAACGCGGTCAAGGTGGCCCTCGAGGCGATCCAGGCGCTGGGCGGCAACGGCTACATCAACGAGTTTCCCGCCGGCCGCCTGCTGCGCGACGCCAAGCTCTACGAGATCGGCGCGGGTACCAACGAAATCCGCCGCATGCTGATCGGCCGGGAGCTGTTCCACGGCAAGTCCTGATACCGGTGGCGAGGCGTTCGCTCAGGCGCGCCTCGCATACATGGTGTAGGCGATGGACCCGCCAGGCTGCAGCGCGGAACGCACTTCGTTGGCGGCGGAGTCGGCCGCGCTGAAACACCAACCGAGCAGGTTGACATTCGGGTCGTCCCTGATCGTCTTCTTGAACTGAAGGGCGGAATACGTTCGCGAGTCACGCACCGTGATGCGCTCGTTTGCCCGATACCGGCCGTTCACGAGCGCGAGGGAGTCCCCCGATGCGAAGTCGCTCTCCATCCAGCGCCCTTCCTTGCCGTTGGCCTTGGCCCAGTTGTTGCCACTGGATGACCCGTGGGTTCCGACGAACACGTTGATCGCGCGATCCGGTTCGGCGTCGGCCAGCCGATCGACCGTGTTCGTGATCTCCTTCCAGTTGACCGTGGTGTCGAAGCCGACGACGCTTCCGCCTTTGGCGTTCTGCCATCGGACGGTGGCGGGTGAGACCCTGAAATCCTTGCCGTCGGGAAGAATCCGCCCCACCAGATCGGGGAGATCGCGCAATCCCGCGCCGTAGAGCACGTTCACGCTCCACAGGTCGGCGGCGCCGTAGGTGACGCGTTTCAGGCCACGTGAAAGCGAGACGGAGTCTTCCATCAACCGGACACGGGGTAGAGGTTGCGCGTTGCGCCTCCCCGAGAGCATCGCATCGCCAAAAGCGCCTGGCGACGCGAAGCGGCCCGAGAACGTCGTCGCAGCCCCTTTCAATCCATCGATGACGGCGGCGCCCGTGGTCATGACAGCGGCGGCGGCAGGGAAGACGACATGCTCGACGATGCGGGCGCCCCACGCCGCGGCCGCCGAGGTGAAGACGTGCTTGAGCCATCCCACCCATGCACGGCCCGTGGGATCGACGCGGTTAACCGGATCGCCGGCGCAGTACGCGTAGCGATTGCATCCCCCCGCGCCGAAAGGACTCGTCGGGTCGGGGCCGCCAAAACGGCGAAGTGCCGGGAAGTAAGGCCGGTCGCCGAGCAGGTACCCTGCGAGCGCGTCGTCGAAGCGCTCTGCCGCATACCCGGAAAGGCTGTGGCCGCTAGGCTGCGGCCACCCACGCCCAAAAGCGTCGTATACCCGCTTCGTGGTCGCGATCATGGCGTCCTCCGTGACGACTGTGCGAGCCCAGCCTAAACCAAACCGAGGCGCCGTAAGCGTGCGCAGGATACAAACCCATGAGCGCTTCCGGCGCCGTGGCCGCAGGCGCTTGAGGCGCCTGCGCTTCCGGGGCGACATCGAGGCAAGCGCCCCTGCGGAAGGGCGCGCATCCCGCGGCGCCCTCCCGAACGGCGATTACCAGGCCAGACGCATGCTCGCCATCGCCGAGTGCGAGCGATCGCGATCGGCGAAGCGCTGGTCCATGCCGAAAGCCACCTGGGTACGCTCGTTGACGTCCCACGCCAGGTTCATGCCCAGCGTCGCCGCGCGGCGCGACAGCCCGATGCCGTCGACCGGCGCCCACTGCGAGAAGCCGGTGTAACGCGCGGCGAACACCTCGCCGCGCGTGGCGAAGGCGTTCTGCCAGGCGACTTTCGCGTTGAGGTGGAACCGGCCGTACGAGGTCAGCCACGAACTCGTCGCACGCAGGCCGAACCCGGCCTGCCAACGGCTGGTGACGTGGTCGGGGGCGGCCAGGCCAAAACCGTCGCCGCCGTCCTCGGCGAAACCGTCGCGGCGAATGCTCGCGAACTGCACGTTGGCGAACGGCGACAGCGCGAAGGCGCCGGCCTGGGTGCGGTAGCCCACCTCGCCGTACGCGGCGCCGTAGCTGCCGTCCATGTCGCCACCGGCGAACGAGGCCTGGTCGCCGAACCGGAGCAGCCGGCGCGAATCGCCACGGAAGCTGCCGTAGGCGACACGGCCCACGCCATACCAGTTGGCACCGCGCAGGCCGCCGTAGAACATGCCTTCGGAGCCGCGGGTACGCTGGCGGTCGAAGTGACCGGACAATTGCCCGTTGCTGTTCATCTGCGCCACGGCCAGGCCCGCGAAACCGTTCGCGCCGACGGGGATGTCACGTCCGGCCACGCCGCCGGACAGGTTGAAGCCGACGTTGCCGAAGCCGGCGCGGCTGAGGCCACCCTGGCCGTCGAGCGACTGCGTCCAGGCGCCGGCCGGGGGATTGCCGTCGAGATGGGTCATCAGCGCGTCGTTGCCTGCCTCGATGCCCGCGAGCGTCACGGCCGTGCTTGCCGCGTACAGCTGACCCGAGAGCGACGCCAGCGACGCCTGGGCGGTGGCCACGTCGCGCGACTGCTGCAGGCCGCCCGCCGCGGCCAGGGTGCCCGAGGCCACGCCCTGCGCCGTCGCGAGCGAACTGTCGATCTGTGCGAAAGCCGCGTCCACGCGCGGCGCGGCGGACTGCGCGGCGGCCGAGGTGGGCATCGACGCCTGCGACATCTGCGCCAGGCTGATATGCGAGGTATCCAGCCAGACCTCGTTCGCGCCGTACTGCAGCGTGGTGGACAGCGTGATGCTGGCGTCCTTGGTGAAACTGCCGAAGGTGCCGCTCACCGACGATGCGGTCAGCACCTGCTGATGCGCCGCGGGGGTGTAGCCGCCGATGGCGCCGGCCGCGTGGAACTCGCCCGCCAGCGACGCCGAACCGCTCACGATCAGCGGCGCGCCGAGCAACTGCACGAGACGCCCGTTCGCGGTCTGGGCAAAGTCGCCGGCGATGTGCGTGGACGTGCCCGAGGTCTGCAACGTGCCGTTGTTGGAGACCGTGCCACCGATGTCCGCGTGGGCGATCAACTGGCTGCCGCTCTCGATGGCGGCGGCACCGGGCAGGTTGCCGATGCTTTCCAGGATACTGCCGCCGGCGACGTCGGTGCCGCCGGCGAAGCTGTTGGACAGGCTGCTCAGCGTCAGCCGGCCGGCACCGGTGGTCACCAGTCCGCCATTGCCCGTGATGTCGTTGGAAAAGGTCAGGCTGCCGCCCTGTACGTTCGCCGTGAACGTGCCGAAGTCGAGGCGGCCGGGACCGCGAATGGCCTTGCCCACGTTGAGGCGGCCGTTGCCGTACACGGCGTCGATGCCCGGGTCGCCGAGGTCATCGGCGGTGCCGAGGATGATCTGGCGCACCGCCGACATGTCCAGCGAGGGGAAAACGCCGGCCACGGCCGCGGCCGCGCCGGACACCTGGGGTGCCGCGAACGAGGTGCCCGACCAGATCTCGTACGTCGGCGACGCCGCCGTGGCGTTGGCGGCGAGGGCGATGACGGCGCCGGGGGCCGCGATGCAATAGTTCTTCGCGATGCCGCACTGGTCCGAGTACGACGCGAGGGTCGAGGTGTTGTTGCTGTCGAGGGCGACCGCGACGATCCAGCCTTTTTCCAGCTGCGGCGCGCGCGACGGCAGGGCGGCGGTGTCCGACGGGTTGGCGCGGCCGTCGTTGCCCGCGGCGAAGACGAACAGCGTGCCGTTGGCGGCCGCGGCGTAGGCGTTGGCGAAGCTCGCCGTCACCGACGTGGCCGAGGCGTCCCAGTAGAGGCCCGCCCACGAATTGTTGACGACACGGGCGCCCCGGTTGATCACATCGGCGTTGACCGAACCCAACGGGTCGGCGGAGGTGACCTGATTGCCCTGCCCGCTACCGTCGTCGGTAGGCGTCTTGTCCTGGATGATGCGCGCGCTGACCAGCGATGCCCCCGGCGCGATGCCACCGGCGAAATAGCC
>CAJYHU010000216.1 GCA_913774655.1 uncultured Luteibacter sp.
ATACGCGATAGGTGCCAGTGACTGGAGTTCAGACGTGTGCTCTTCCGATCTCGAATCGTCCCCAGCGTCGGAGCCTGCCATGCGCCGTGTGTCGCCGATCGTCTATCTCGTTGCCGGAGCGCTCGCCGCTCCGTGCGCCTTTGCCCAGACCGCCTCGACCAACCTGGCGCTCCATCGTCCCGTGACAGCAAGCAGCACGGAGAACGCCGTGGCCTTCAAGGCCGCCAACGTCAACGACGGCCGTACCGATACCCGTTGGTCGTCCGCGTTCTCCGATCCGCAATGGATCGCCGTGGACCTGGGCAGCGCGCAGAGCGTGAACAAGGTGATGCTCGACTGGGAAAATGCCCATGCGGTGTCGTATCGCATCGAGGTGTCCGGTGACGGCCAGAGCTGGAACACCGTGGCGAACCAGACCGCCGGCAAGGGCGGCACGGAGACCGTCACCTTCAACGCGACACCCGCCCGGTTCGTGCGCATGACCGGCCTCACGCGCAACACCCAGTACGGCTATTCGCTGTACGAATTGCAGGTGTTCAGCGACGGCGATACCGCCCCCACCGATCCGACGGATCCGACCGGGCCGCAGAACCCGGGCGACGGTCCGGCCACCTCGTATAACGCGCGGGTCAGCGGAGCGCAGACCGAACCGGCGGCGCCCTTCGTCATCGCCGACGTCGCGCCGTTCAACAACCCGTGGGGTCTCGACTTCCTGCCGGACGGCCGCGTGGTGGTGACGGAGAAGAGCGACCACATGTACGTCGTCACCCCGTCCGGCACGAAGACGTCGATCAGCGGCCTGCCGGTCTCGGTCGGCGCGAATGGCGGTGGCGGACAGAGCGGCCTGCACGACGTGGCCGCTTCGCCGAATTTCGCCCAGGACCACACGCTGTGGTTCAGCTACGTGGCCAAGGCCGCCGACGGCAACAACCACCTCACCCTCGCCAAGGCCCAGCTCGCCGAGTCGGGACAGGGCGCGTCGCTGGCCAACCTCGGGATCGTCTGGCAGGAGCCGTCGAGCTGGTCGGTGCGCGGGCAGCCGGGCGCCCGCATCGCGTTCGCGCCGGACGGCCAGCACGTGTTCCTCTCCGTCGGCGACGGCGATATCCCCGATGCCAACGGTGACCGCGGCCATCAGGCGCAGATGCCCGACACCGGCCTGGGCAAGATCATCCGCCTGAACCTCGACGGCAGCACGCCCACCGACAATCCCAACGGCACGCAACCGGGCGTGGCCGGCCAGATCTGGGCCACCGGCTTCCGCAATCCCTATGGCCTGGCCTTCAGCGCCGACGGCAAGCTGTGGGAAACCGAGATGGGGCCTTCGTCGGGCGACGAGTTCAACCTCATCGTGAAGGGCGGTAACTACGGCTGGCCCCTGGTGAGCAACGGCAACCATTACGGCAGCGACACCTACATGCCGGGCCAGCCGTATCCGCGCCACGACACCGCTCCGCAATACGTGCAGCCTGCCGCTTACTGGGGCTGGTTTCCCACCACCAACTCGATGTCGCCCTCGGGCCTGGCGTTCTACAACGCCGACCTCTTCCCGCAATGGAAAGGCTCGGCGCTGCTCGGCTCTACCTCGTCCATCGCGCTCTACCGCGTGATCCTCGACGCTCAGGGCAACGTCACCGGTGTCGAGCGCTACGGCCGTGACGCCAAGGGCGTCTACACCGGCAGCGTCCGCGCGCTCAAGGTGTCGCCGTTCGACGGCAGCATCTGGTACGTGCGCGGCGGCAGCGACGGCATGCTGCGCAAGATCACGCCAACGCCGTAAGCCGGCCACCCGTCCGCTCCCATGCCCCGACCGCCCGCCTGGCGAAGGGGTGTCGGAGCGGACCTTGTCCGCGAACCCTCACCAGCGCCAAAAGCGATCCAAGCCGTTGTCCTCCATCCCGCGAAAGACGCGTTTGATCCTATCGATCAACGCCCCGCCGACCCCGCATACGTCACCTTGAGCACGCACTCGTAATCGGCACTCGACATCAGGTCCATACTGGCGCGACGCTGGGCGAGGTGAGCCGGGTCTTCCGTGGGTTGCCGTTTCATCTTGGTCAGATCGCCAGGCGTGGTGAAGACATATTGCGTGCCATACCGTTGGGGCTTGCCCTCGGCACGCAGCACGCGGTCGGTGAGCAGCGCGACGTCGCCGCGGGGAAGGTCACCTTGCTTGGCCCATGCCGTGATGGATGGGAGCATCGACGCCTGGAACGTGGGATTAGCATCGGCGTGCTGGACCATTACGAACGCATCGTTGAGGCCTTCCCGGCCGACCTGCGCCGCGGTGGGAAGACCGTTCGCAAAGCGCGTTTTCATCCACGCGAGGTTCTCGCGATCCACCCCGTTCATGTGCTCGGCCGCCGGCCTCGCGCCCTGTGCCGCGATCCATGCCTGGCGCGCCTCGGCGTCGGCTTTGAAGTGATCCCTCAATGCGTCGCGCAGGCGCGGATCGCTCACGACGTCCGACGGCGCGGCTTGGCGACCGGACAAGGCGGCCATGCGATCCATCCAGGCCTGTGCACCGGGGCAGTGCGTACGGATGGCGTCGTCTTGCGCATCGGCGAACGCCGACATCGCGATCATGCCCAAACCCATCGTCGCGATCAGGCGACGAGCGAAACGGTGTGTCATGCGTCCTCCTTGGCGTTCCGGGGCCATCATGGCCCCGGAACATCGGAGGCTCAGCCCTTGGGCATCGTAGCCATGTCGATGACGAAGCGGTAGCGCACGTCGTTCTTGACCAGGCGCTCATAGGTCTCGTTGATCGAGGCCATGTCGACCACTTCGACCTCGGAGACGATGTTGTGCTCGGCGCAGAAATCCATCATTTCCTGCGTCTGGGCCATGCCACCGATCGCCGAACCGGCTAGGGTGCGGCGCGGCAGCATGAGCAGGCCGCCGGCAATCGGATCCAGCGGCGTAAGCGCACCGACCACGACCATCGCGCCGTCGAGCTTGAGCAGCGAAAGGTAGGGCTGGACGTCGTGCGACACCGGCACGGTGTTGAGCAGGAAGTCGAACGAACCGGCGGCGGCGGCCATCGCGTCCTTGTCGGTGGAGATCAGGCCCTTGTCGGCGCCGAGCTTCTTGGCATCCTCGATCTTGCCGGGCGAGGTGGTCACCATCGTCACCTCGGCGCCCATCGCCTTGGCGAACTTCACGCCCATGTGGCCCAGACCGCCCAGGCCGATCACGCCGACCTTCTGGCCGGGGCCAACGTTCCAATGACGCAGCGGCGAATAGGTGGTGATGCCTGCGCAGAGCAGCGGGGCGACGGCCTTGAGATCGAGCTTCTCGGAGATCTTCACCGCGAAGCGCTCCTCGACCACGATCGCGGTGGCATACCCACCCTGGGTCGGCGTCTTACGGTCCTGCTCGGTACCGTTGTAGGTGAAGCTGGTGTGGTTCAGGCAGTACTGCTCGAGGTCGCGCTCGCACGACTCGCAGGTGCGGCACGAGTCCACCATGCAGCCGACACCGGCGATGTCGCCGACCTTGAACTTCTTCACGTTCGGACCGACGGCCACGACACGGCCGACGATTTCGTGGCCCGGCACCATCGGATAGGTGGAATTGCCCCAGTCGTTGTGCGCCTGGTGCAGGTCTGAGTGGCAGATTCCGCTGTAGAGGATCTCGATATGCACGTCGGTAGCGCCCACGTCGCGACGCTTGAATGTGAACGGCACGAGGGGGGAGTGATCGTCGTGGGCGGCATAACCGTGGACTTCGAACATGGGCCTTCCTCTGTGGGGTGGGGTCACGGAAAGCGAGAACCATAATCCTTCAACAATCGCGCGGTCCAGCGTCATTTATGCAATGAATCGTTGAGATATGCTTCACAATCATGCCGCCTGACCCTCTCTCCCATCTCTCGGCCTTCGCCGCCGTCGCCCGCCACGCGAGTTTTCGCAAGGCGGGGGCGGAACTGGGCCTGTCTACCTCCGCCGTGAGCTATGCGATCCGGGGGCTGGAAGCACGGCTCGGCGTGATGCTGTTTCATCGCACCACCCGCAGCGTCTCGCTCACCGAAGCAGGGCGGCGCCTGTTCGAACGACTGCAACCGGCCCTGCGCGACGTGGGCGAGGCGCTGGCACAGATGAACGACTTTCGCGCGGCGCCCGCGGGCACCCTTCGCATCAACATGCCGCGTTCGGCGACCCGCCTGCTGATGGCGCCCGTGCTGCCGGCGTTCCTGCGTCGCTATCCCGACATCCACGTGGAAGTAGTCGACAACGATGGCCTGATCGATATCGTGGCCGACGGGTATGACGCCGGCGTAAGGCTGCACGAGTCGGTGCCCGAGGACATGGTGGCGATTCCCTTCGGCACGCCACAGCGCAGCGCGTGCGTGGCAACGCCGGCGTATCTCGCCGAGCGGGGCGTGCCCCTGCATCCCTATGACCTCGCGATGCACGAATGCATCCGCTATCGCTTTCCTAGCGGTCGTCTCTATAAATGGGAATTCGGCCGGGGCGAGACCGAACTCGAGATCGACGTGCGCGGTCGTTGCACGTTCGGCGACCTGGGCTCATGCATCGACGCGGCGCTCGGCGGCGTGGGGATCGCGCTGGCGCTGCACGGCCAGGTCGAACCGTACCTCCACGACGGGCGCCTGGTCAGCGTGCTCGACGACTGGTGCCCGCCGTACCCCGGTTTCATGCTCTATTACCCGCGTCAGCGGGGACTGACATCGGCCCTGCGCGCGTTTATCGACTTGCTTCGCGAGGTGGGGCCCGGACTGGGCCAGGACCGCTGACCGTCGTCCGGGCGGCGCGTCGACGATCGCGAAAGGAAAAACGACGTATCCTTTGCATGATGCGGTGCAACATGCGCCGTCGGTTTCCCCCTGATCGATACCTTTGATGTCTTTTTCGTCCCCTTCCCGACGGATGCCTGTGTCCACCCACGCACCCCACGTCGGCCTCGTGATCCTCGCCCTGGCCGTCGGCGGATTCGCCATCGGCACCACCGAGTTCGCCTCGATGAGCATGCTTCCGCTGTTCGCGGAAGGGCTGGGCATCGACGCGCCGACAGCCGGACACGCGATCAGTGCCTATGCGCTGGGTGTGGTCGTGGGCGCCCCGATCATCACCGTGCTCGGGGCGCGTCTGCCACGCCGCCGACTGTTGTTGCTGTTGATGGCCATGTTCACGGTGTTCAACGGCTTGACCGGCCTGTCGCCCAGCTACCACTGGATGCTGCTGTTCCGGTTCCTTGCGGGATTGCCGCACGGTGCCTACTTCGGCGTGGGTGCACTGGTGGCCAGTTCGCTCGTGCCCGCCGACCGGCGTACGCGCGCGGTGGGTCAGATGTTCCTCGGCCTGACGGTAGCCACGATCGCGGGCGTGCCGCTGGCGAACTGGCTGGGCCAGGTGGTGGGTTGGCGCTGGAGTTTCGCGCTGGTGGCATTGCTCGGCGTCGCCACCCTGAGCGCGGTGTTCGCCTTCGCACCCGACACGCCAGCCGACGAAAACGCCAGCCCCCTGCGCGAACTCGGCGCGCTGAAGCGTCCCCAGGTCTGGATCACGCTCGGTATCGGCGCGATCGGGTTCGGCGGCATGTTCGCGGTGTATACCTACCTCGCCGACATCCTCCTGAGGGTGACGCGCATGCCGCTGGATTCGGTGCCGTGGGTGATGGGCGTCTTCGGTGTCGGCATGACGTTGGGCAACCTGGTCGTGCCGGTCTTCGCCGATCGCGCGCTCATGCGCACGGCCGGGGCCCTGCTGGTGTGGTCGATGATCGTGCTCGCGCTGTTTCCGTTCACCGCCGGCAACGTCTGGTCCCTCGGCGCGATGGTGTTCCTCATCGGTATCGGCGGTGCGCTCGGCACCGTGCTGCAAACGCGGCTGATGGACGTGGCGGGCGATGCGCAGGCGCTGGCGGCAGCGCTCAACCACTCCGCGTTCAACACCGCGAATGCCCTCGGGCCGTTCCTCGGCGGACTCGCCATCGCCCACGGCTATGGCTGGACCTCCCCTGGCTGGGTCGGTAGCGGCCTCGCGCTGGGCGGGCTGCTGTTGTGGGGCGTGTCGGTGGCGATGGGGCGTCGCGTCGCCCTCGTCCAGGCGCGCTGACGGCCGGCGCTGTGCCGTTACTTGCCGATGCAGAACGAGCCGAAAATCGCACCGAGCAGGTCGTCCGCCGAATAGACGCCCGTGATGTCGCCGAGGGCGTGCTGCGCGTGACGCAACTCCTCCGCGGCGAGCTCGCCGGCACGCGTATCGCGCAAGGCTCCTGCGGTTTGTTCCAGATGATCGCGAACCTGTTCGAGCGCGACGACGTGGCGTCGGCGGGCGCTGAACGCGCCTTCGCCGGCGCCGGCCGTGGCGAGTTCTTTCAGCCGCGCGCGCAAGGCGTCGAGCCCCTCGCCCGTGCGTGCCGAGAGCCCGAGCACGTCGCCTTCCTGATACGCCGCCGTGCCATCGACGTCGATCTTGTTGACGACGGTGAGGCGGGTGGCGTGATCGGGCGTGCCCTGGAAGAAGACCTGATCGGTGCGCATGTGGGCGGCATCCGTGACGAGCACGGCCACGTCGCAACGTTCAAGTTGCGCACGGGCACGACGGATGCCCTCGCGTTCGACGACGTCGTCGGATTCGCGCAGACCGGCGGTGTCGGCCAGCTCAAGCGCCACGCCGTCGATGTGGATCGCCTCGCGCAACACATCGCGCGTCGTGCCGGCGATGTCGGTGACGATCGCGCGCTCCTGGCCGGCGAGCGCGTTGAGCAGGCTCGACTTGCCTGCGTTCGGTCGGCCGACGATGGCAACGGCGATGCCATCGTTGAGGCGCACGCCGCGGCGTGTCTCCACGAGCAGGTCGTCCAGGTGCGTACGCAGCGCGGTCAGCTTGTCAGCGATGATCGGGTCGGCGAGGAAGTCGATCTCTTCGTCGGGAAAGTCGATAGCGGCTTCGATGTGCACGCGTAACTCGACCAGTTCGGCGAGCAGTTCGCCGACCTTTGCCGAGAACACGCCGTCCATAGAACGCAGGGCAGCACGGGCGCCAGCCCGCGAGGTCGCGGTGACAAGGTCCGCCACCGCCTCGGCCTGCGCCAGGTCGAGCTTGCCGTTGAGGAACGCGCGCTCGGTGAATTCACCGGGGCGGGCCAGTCGCGCGCCCAGTTCGATGCATCGACGCAGCAGCGCGTCGAGCAACACCGCGCTGCCGTGCCCCTGCAACTCGACGACGTGCTCACCGGTGTACGACGCGGGACCGGGGAAGTGGAGCAACAGGCCGCGATCGATCAGTTCGCCGTCGGCTTCGCGAAACGCGGCGAAGTGCGCGTGACGGGCGCGCGGCGACCGACCGAGCAGGGTGGTGGCGATCACCGGCGCGAGCGGTCCGGAAACGCGAACGGCACCGACGCCCGCCGCGCCGGCGCCGGTGGCGATGGCCGCGATGGTGTCGGTGCCGTGGCTCATGCGTTTAGGCCGTGCGTGCCTTTTCGTGCGCGCGATCGACGCTGCGGTTGATCCACCACTGCTGGAGCAGGCTGGTGGCGCCGTTCACCGTCCAGTAGAGCACGAGGCCCGCCGGGAAGAAGGCGAAGAAGACGCCGAAGAGCAACGGCATCACCTTCATCATCTTGGCCTGGGTGGGATCCATGCCCGCGGTGGACATCATCCGCTGGGTGAGCAGGGTGACGATGAAATACAGCACCGGCAGCACGTAGTAAGGATCGGCCGCGGAAAGATCGTGGATCCAGCCGAAGAACGGCGCATGGCGCAGCTCGATGGACTCGGAAAGCACGCGGAGCAGGCCGAGGAAGATCGGCACCGTGACCAGCATCGGCAGACAGCCGGCCATCGGGTTGATCTTCTCTTTCTTGTAGAGCTCCATCATCGCCTGCTGCATCTTCACGCGATCGTCGCCGTAACGCTCCTTGAGCGCCTGGACACGCGGCTGCAGCTTGCGCATCCGGGCACCGGAGCGGAACTGCGCGTCGGTGAGCTTGAACAGTGCGGCCTTGATGATCAGCACGAGCAGCACGATGGCGACGCCCCAGTTGCCGCTGATGGTATGCAACTGCGAGAGCAACCAGTGCAGCGGGGTGGCGATGATCGTGAGCCAGCCGTAGTTTGCCGTGAGGTCGAGGCCGGGGGCGATCGCGTCGAGCGTGCCCTGCAGCTTCGGACCGATGTACAGACGGGCGGTGCTGTCGACACTCTGTCCCGGCGCGACCTGGATCGCCGGCCCGAACGCGCGTACGAGGTAACGCGGGGTGGCGGCATCCGGATCGATGATCGCGGTGCTATAGGTGACGTTCTGGTCGGCCGGGGGAATCCAGGCGGCGAAGAAGTAATGCTGCTGCATGCTGATCCAGCCACCGGCGAAGGTGCGGTTCAGCGGCTTCTTCGTGAAGTCGTTGAAGAGCAGCGACTCGAACTTGCTTTCCGGGCTGTACCAGGCGGCACCGAAGAAGCTGTGCTGCGCCGGGTCGGTATAGGCCTTGAACCAGTTCACCTTCGGTGCGGGCACGCGCTGCATCTGCTGGTAGGCGTTGCCCGACCACGCGGCCTGCGAACCGTTATCGATGCGCTGGTCGAAATCGACCACGTAACCACCGCGCTTGAGCGTGTAGCGCTTGGTCACCTTCACGCCGGACGGATCGGACCAGGTCAGGTCGAGACCGGTCGAGGCCTGGCCATCGGCGAGCTTGGCGTCGGTGGTGGACGCCTGGAACAGCGCGCGGTGGTCGGGCGCCGCGCCGGTGTTGCTGACGAGCCCGTCCTGCGCGGCGAAGAAGTGCGCCGGATCGTCGTCAAGAAGACGAACCGGCGGGGGGTTGGGGTTTTTCTTCGTGACCGGCTCGTCCGGATAGGCGAGCAGCTCCGAACGCACGATGCTGCCGCCACGGGTGTCGATGGTGAGGCGAAGCACGTCGTTGGACAACGTGACCAGCTGGCCCTTGCCCTCGTTGGCGACGGCGTCGGTCGGCACCGCGGCAGGCGTGCCGGCGCCCGGGACGCTGCCGTCGGCGGCCTTTGCGGCCTCGTTCTGCGCCGTGGGAGCGGCGGCCTGCGGATGGGGGCCGTAATCCTTCTGCCACTCGGTCCACAGCAGGTACGCCACGAACATGAGCGCGAAGAGGAGGAACGTGCGCGTTTGATTCATTGCTTGGGCCAGATCCGAATGGCGCCCGGCGCGAACACCGGGAAAGGCGGGAAGGGCTTTGAACAGGTCAACGCGCGATTGTGCCGTCCGCACCCTCGCGCTTCAACGGCCGGATGCGACGAAGCAGTGCGTCGAGCTCCGCGAGCAGGACGGCGCCCGTCTCGTTCACGGCGGTGTCTCGGGCCATGACCAGGATGTCCACGTGCGGCAGCTCGGCGCGGACGTGGCGAAATGCCTCGCGCGCCAGACGCTTGATGCGGTTGCGGTCGACCGCGCGCTTGGAACAGCGTTTGGAGATCGCCAGGCCCAGGCGGGCGGTACCGGCGCCGTTGTTTCCGAAGCGCAAAAGAAAACAGCGGCCGCCGAGGCGACCGCTGACTGTTCGCAACGCGGCGAAGTCGGCGGCGCGGCGAAGCCGCGCATCGCGCGGCAGGGCTGCGGCACGCACGACGGTGGAGCCGCTTACGGGATCAGGCGCTTGCGACCCTTCGCGCGACGCGCGTTGAGGATCTTGCGGCCATCGGCGGTGGCCATGCGGGCGCGGAAACCGTGGGTGCGGGCGCGCTTGAGCTTGCTGGGCTGGTAAGTACGCTTCATGGCGCTTACATCCGGTTTGAAGATGAAAAGGAGCGGAAGTATGCGCGACAATCTTCAGGGGTGTCAAGCGCTTGGCCGTGGCGGCTTTTTCCGCGCCCCGGCCGGTCGCTCGCCGAGGGGGATGCGGAACACTGCTAGACTTCGACGTCCACCCCGCGCGCACGCGCCTCTTTCCGTGGCAAGAATACCCGATGAGTGATCTCTGGAGACGCTGTCTCGAGCGTCTTGAAGGCGAGTTGAGCGCCGAGGACGTCCATACCTGGCTGATGCCGCTTCAGGCCAGGGAGGATGTGTTCGGGCTGCACCTCTACGCACCCAATCCCTATTCGCTGGACACCGTCCGCGAGCAGTTCCTGGACCGCATCCGCGCCATGGTCGAGCACCTGGGCGGTCAACCCGTGCCCGTGAGCCTGGAAGTCGGCTCATCCAGCGGCCGCCCCGCAACCGCTCGCCCGGCCTCCACGCCCGTGGCCCCGCCTGCGCCCGCCGCCGCGGCCCGGGTGGACGAGCCATCGGCGCCCGAACCGCTGCACGTGCACAACCTCGATCCGCACTACACGTTCGAAACCTTCGTCGAAGGCAAATCGAACCAGCTGGGCAAGGCGGCCGCGATGCAGGTGGCCACGAACCCCGGGCGCGCGTACAACCCGCTGCTGCTTTACGGCGGTACCGGCCTGGGCAAGACCCATCTGATGCATGCCGCCGGCAACCTGCTGATGCGCAACAACCCCGGGGCGAAGGTGCTTTACCTCCGCTCGGAGCAGTTCGTCAGCGGCATGGTGAAGGCGCTGCAGCAAAAGAACATGGACGATTTCAAGCGTCGTTTCCGTTCGGTCGACGCCCTGCTGATCGACGACATCCAGTTCTTCGCCGGCAAGGACACCACGCAGGAAGAGTTCTTCCATACGTTCAACGCGTTGTTCGAAGCCAAGCAGCAGATCATCCTCACCTGCGATCGTTATCCGAAGGAGCTGGACAAGCTCGAGCCTCGCCTGAAGTCGCGACTGGGGTGGGGGTTGTCGGTGGCGATCGAGCCGCCGGACTTCGAGACGCGCGCGGCGATCCTGCTGTCCAAGGCGGCCGACAAGGAGATGGACGTGTCCGACGAGGTGGCGATGCTGCTCGCCCGGCGCATCCGGTCCAACGTGCGCGACCTCGAAGGAGCGCTCAACACCCTGGCCGCCCGGGCCAACTTCTATCGCAAGCCGATCACGACCGACTTCGCCGAAGAGACCCTGCGCGACCTGCTGAACACGCACGCCCAGGCGGTGACCGTGCCGAACATCCAGAAGACGGTGGCCGACTACTACCAGGTGCGCCTGTCCGACCTGCTCTCCAAACGCCGTGTGCGCTCGCTGGCGCGGCCCCGGCAGGTTGCCATGGCCCTGTCCAAGGAACTCACCGAGCACAGCCTTCCGGAGATCGGTGAGGCGTTCGGGGGCCGTGACCACACCACCGTGCTTCACGCCTGCCGGACGATTCGCGGTTTTACCGAGAAAGACGTGCGTATGCGGCAGGACTGGGAGCAGCTCATCCGTATCTTGACGGGCTGAGAACCTGTGGATAATAGGTGGATGGGCAGAGGATGGTTTCGGACCCTGAACTTATCCACAGAGCACCCACACGAAACCGGATGGTTCGACCAGTCGATTTCTTGTTTCAAGACCCTGAAAAAAAAGAAGTTTTAAGGGTTTTCAAGATATCCACCGGCCTAACTACTACCACTAAAGAATCTTAAGAACATTTAAAAGCAGGAGTAGGGGACGCATGCAATTCAGCATCCAGAGGGAAGTACTGCTCAAACCCCTCCAGCAGGTGGTCGGTGTCGTCGAACGTCGGCAGACGCTGCCGGTACTGGCCAACCTCCTGGTACGCGCTTCGGGCTCGGAGGTGTCGTTCACCGGTACCGATCTCGAAGTCGAGATGATCGCGACCACTGACGCGGAAAACGTGCAGGATGGCGAAATCACGATTCCGGCCCGGAAGATGTTCGACATCGTTCGCGCATTGCCAGATGGCGCCCAGATCGACATCAAGCTGAGCGGCGAACGCATCGCCCTCAACGCCCGCCGCAGCCGTTTCACGCTGGCCACCCTTCCTGCGAATGAGTTTCCGACCATCGAAGACATCGATCTGGTCGAGCGGGTGACGTTGCCCGAGGAAGTGCTCCGCGACCTGATGGACCGCACCGCCTTCGCCATGGCCAACCAGGATGTCCGTTACTACCTCAACGGCATGCTGCTCGATCTGCAGGAGCACACGCTGCGCTGCGTCGCGACCGATGGCCATCGCCTGGCGCTCAAAGAGACCAAGCTGGAAAGCTCGGTGGGTGCACGTCGCCAGATCATCATTCCTCGCAAGGGTGTGAACGAGCTCGTCGGCCTGTTGGAATCGGGGGAGGGTACGGTCGAACTCGAGTTCGGTCGGAATCATCTCCGCGTCCGCCGTGGTGGCGTGGTGTTTACCTCGAAGCTGATCGACGGCCGTTTTCCGGACTACGAAGCAGTCATTCCACTCGGCGCGGACAAGTCAGCCACGATCGAGCGTGACGTGCTGCGTAGCGCGCTGCAGCGAGCGGCCATCCTCTCCAACGAGAAGTACCGCGGCGTGAAGCTGGAGCTGTCGCCCAACCGCATCAACATCGTGGCGCATAACCCCGAACAGGAAGAAGCGCAGGAAGAAGTCGAAGCCGAGACCGTGGTGAACGACCTGGCGGTCGGTTTCAACGTGGGCTATCTGCTTGACGCGTTAGGCGCGCTGCGTGGCGACAAGGTGCGGATCAACCTGCGCGATGCCCAGTCCAGCTGCCTCCTGCAGGAAGAAGGCAACGACGAAGCACGCCACGTCGTAATGCCGCTTCGCCTCTGACAGCCGATCACTTACAGTGCGGGCCACGACGCCGGAAAGTCATCGACTTTCCGGCGTTTTCATGTGGGATGGGATAAAGGTAGCGAATGAGGTTCCAGACACTCCGGATCGCGGGCCTCCGCTGCATCGCATCGGTGTCGCTCACACCAGCGCCCGGGATCAACGTATTCGTCGGCCCGAACGGCGCCGGCAAGACCAGCGTCCTGGAAGCGGCTTATCTGCTTTCTCATGGTCGATCGTTCAGGGCCGGGTCCCGCGACGTTCTGCTCAAGCGTGGGGATGCCCAACTCTCCGTCTTCGCAGAAGTCGCAGCGTCGGACGGTCGCGTGCGGCGACTCGGCCTTGGAAAGGAGGGCGGCCGCTGGCGGGCACGGGTCGACGGGGACGACAGCGCGTCACTGGGGTCGCTCGTCCAGGAATGCGCCGTCGTCTGCTTCGAGCCCGGTTCTCATGATCTCATCGCGGGATCCTCCGAGGAGCGGAGGCGGTACATGGATTGGGGCTTGTTCCACGTGGAACACGACTTCGTTTCGCAGTGGCGTCGGTATCAGCGTGCGCTAAAACAGCGAAATGCGCTGCTTCGCCGGGTGAACGGCCCCGACCCGGCGCTACTGGCGCCATGGGAGGCGGAATTGGCCGTATCCGGCGAAGCAATGGGATCCTATCGCCAAGCCTATCTCGCAAGCGTGCTACCTCATATCCAGGCGTTCATGACCGCCGTACTCCCCGAATTAGGCGCCTTTACGGTCCGCTATCGATCGGGCTGGGACGAATCGATGTCACTGGCTGACGTCCTCGTCAGCCGGCGAACCCGCGACGTCGCTCGTGGGCACACGACGGCGGGCCCCCATCGCGGCGACTTCGCCGTGTCGTTCGATCACGCACCGCTCCGGGAACACCTGTCGCGTGGCCAGGAGAAGCTCTGCGCGCTCGCGTGCCTACTTGGCCAGGCGTCCCTGTTCGCCGAGTCGAGAGGGGAATGGCCCGTGGTATGTCTGGATGACCTTGCATCCGAGCTGGATCGCACCCATCAAGCGTGGGTGGTGGAGCAACTTCTTGGGCGCGACGCCCAGGTTTTCATTACGGGCACGGACGTGCCCGGCGCCCTCGCCGACCAGCCCATCTCGGTGTTCCACGTGGAACAAGGCGATGTGACGGGTTTGCTATAATCGATCGACTTGTCCCGCCGCCGCTGCGTGCGGCCACCCGGCCGTCCGTGGCGCCCTGACCAGGCACCGCATGAACGAACCTATCGATCCGACGAACTCGAACGCCTACGACTCAGGCAGCATCAAGGTCCTGAAGGGCCTCGAGGCCGTCCGTAAGCGCCCGGGCATGTACATCGGCGACACCGATGACGGTACCGGCCTCCACCACATGGTGTTCGAGGTGGTCGACAACGCCATCGACGAAGCCCTGGCCGGCTACTGCGATTACGTGACCGTGACCATCCACGACGATGGCTCCGCGAGCGTGAGTGACAACGGCCGTGGCATCCCGGTCGACATCCATCCGGAAGAGGGACGGTCCACGGCGGAAGTCGTCATGACCGTGCTGCACGCGGGCGGCAAGTTCGACGCCAACTCCTACAAGGTGTCCGGCGGCCTGCACGGCGTGGGTGTGTCGGTGGTCAACGCGCTCAGCGAAAAGCTTTGGCTTACGATCTGGCGCGAAGGGAAACAGCACGACCAGGAATACGCTCATGGCGAACCGGTCGCGCCGATTGCCGTCACCGGCGAGAGCTCGCGTCGCGGAACGATGGTCCGTTTCCTGCCCAGCAAGCTCACGTTTACGAACAATAACGAGTTCCACTACGACATCCTCGCGAAGCGTCTGCGCGAGCTGGCGTTCCTGAATTCGGGCGTCACCATCGAGCTGACGGACGAGCGCAACGATCGCAAGGACATCTTCGCTTACGAAGGTGGCATCAAGTCGTTCGTGCAGCACCTGGCGCAGCTCAAGACCGCGTTGCACCCCACGGTTGTCAGCTTCAGCTCGTTCTCTGAAGGCATCACCGTCGAAGTCGCCATGCAGTGGACGGATGCTTACCAGGAAACGATGTTCTGCTTCACCAACAACATCCCCCAGCGCGACGGCGGCACCCACCTGACGGGTTTCCGTGCCGCGCTGACCCGGACCCTGCAGAGCTATATCGAGAAGGAAGGCATCGCCAAGAACGCCAAGGTGGCGCTGTCCGGCGACGACATGCGCGAAGGCCTTATCGCCGTGCTGTCGGTGAAGGTGCCCGACCCGAAGTTCTCCTCGCAAACCAAGGACAAGCTGGTATCCAGCGAGGTGAAAACCGCGGTGGAGCAGGTCGTCAACGACAAGCTCGCCGAATTCCTCCTCGAAAACCCTAACGAAGCCCGATCCATCGCCTCCAAGGCCGTCGATGCCGCGCGTGCCCGTGAAGCGGCGCGCAAGGCCCGGGAAATGACCCGCCGCAAGGGCGCGCTGGACATCGCCGGCCTGCCGGGCAAGCTGGCCGACTGCCAGGAGAAGGATCCGGCGCTGTCCGAGTTGTTCCTGGTGGAGGGTGACTCCGCAGGCGGCTCCGCCAAGCAGGGCCGCAACCGCCGCACGCAGGCCGTGCTGCCGTTGAAAGGCAAGATCCTCAACGTGGAAAAGGCCCGGTTCGACAAGATGATTTCCTCGGCCGAAGTCGGCACGCTGATCACCGCGCTGGGCACGGGCATCGGCAAGGAGGAATACAACCCGGACAAGCTCCGCTACCACCGCATCATCATCATGACCGACGCGGACGTGGACGGATCGCATATCCGCACCCTGTTGTTGACCTTCTTCTACCGTCAGATGCCCGAACTGATCGAGCGTGGCCACGTGTACATCGGTCTGCCGCCGCTCTACAAGGTGAAGCAGGGCAAGCAGGAGATGTATATCAAGGACGATGCGGTGCTCAACGAATACCTCATCGCCAGTGCGGTGGATAACGCATCGCTCACGCCGGAAGAGGGCGCACCGGGTATCGACGGCATGGCGCTCGAAAAGCTGCTGCGCGACTTCCAGGCGGCCCTCGATCAGATCGAACGCCTCAGCCACCGGTTCGATCCGGCGTCGCTCAACGCGATGATCGAGCACGCACCGCTCGAGGAGACGTTCTGGCAGGATGCCCAGGCGATGCAGGCCTGGCTTGACGGCGTGGCCACTCGTCTCAGTGCGAGCGGCCTTGGCAAGCCGACGTACACGCTGCGCTTCCGCTCCGCCGTCAACGAGCAGGGCGCCGCCGTGGAAGTCGAGCGCATGCAGCACGGGCTCAGCCACACCTGGATCATGCCGCAGGCTTTCTTCGGTGGCGCCGAGTTCAGGGCGATCCACACGATGTCCCGCCAGCTCGCCGAGCTTCGCCTGCAGCCTGGCGCGGTGGTGCGCCGGGGCAACGCCTCGCGCGGCGTCAACAGCTTTGCGGAGGTGCGTGGCTGGCTGCTCGACGAAGCGAAGAAGGGGCGCACGATCCAGCGCTTCAAGGGCCTGGGCGAAATGAATCCCGAACAGCTGTGGGAAACCACCGTCAACCCGGAAACGCGCCGCATGCTCCAGGTGGGCATCGAAGATGCCGTGGCGGCCGACCAGATGTTCTCGATGCTCATGGGCGAGGCGGTTGAGCCACGCCGCGACTTTATTGAATCCAATGCGCTGAAGGTGGCCAACCTCGACGTGTGACGGTTCGTGTCGCGCAGGTAGCCGTCAAAGGCCCGGTCATCGCGATGACCGGGCCTTTGTATTTGGATCGTGGCAGTCCAGTGGTACGAAAATGGCGTTTTCAAGGCCCGAAAGTTGGGCTAAAAAGGTAAGTGCCAACATTCTTCTAACAAGTCATTGTTTTGACACGTCTTTTTTGATGCGTCGCGACTTGTTCTTAGGAATCGAATCGGGTTAACCTCTGTAATCCCCCGGAGCACTTCATTGTGCGACGAGTCCTTCAACAGAGGTCAGTCAATGAAACAGGGTTCCTTCATCAAGATGGCGCTCGCCGCAGCGATCGCACTCTCCTTCGCCAGCGGCGCGACGATCGCGCGCGACAAGCCGGCGGCGCAGGATAAGAAAGAAGCGCTGTATCCGAACGCCACGCGTCAGGAACCCAAGCTCGACCTCAAGAGCGAAAAAGACCAGAAGGCGATCAACGAAGGTCTCGACGCCGCCAACAACGGCGACAAGGATAAGGCGGTGCAGATCCTGACGCCGCTCGCCGACGGCAGCGGCACCAGCAGCAAGTACGCCCAGGCGCTCGCGCTGCAGGGCCTTGCCAACATGAAGTACAACGACGGCGACGTCAAAGGCGCGATCACCACGCTGAAGAAGGCGCTCGACATCGGCGTGATGCCGAACGACACCTACTTCCAGCTCAAGTACATGTACACCCAGTTCCTCGTGGCCGACGAGCAGTACGCCGCCGCGCTGCAGTCGCTGCAGGAGTGGCGCAACGAAGGCAAGAAGGAAACCGCCGACTCGTATGCGCTCGAAGGCAACATCGACTATCGCCTCGAGAAATACCCCGAAGCCATCGCGGCCATCAACAAGGCCAAGTCGATGCCGGATGCGAAGCCGCAGGCATCGTGGGACCAGATCCTGATGGCGAGCTATTCGGAGACCGGCCAGGGCGACCAGGCGGCGAAGATGGCGGCGGACGAACTGGCGAAGAACCCCAACGACGCCACCGCGTTGAACAACGCCACCTCGTCGCTCATCCAGGCGCAGAAATATTCCGACGCCATCGCGCTGCTCGAGAAGGCGCACACCGCCGGTGCGCTGAAGGACGAGAAGCAGTACGTCAACTTCGCCAAGGTCTACCTGATCGACGGCCAGGATCATGCCGAGCGCCAGAAGGCCAACGCCGTCAAGGCCGTGGCCATCCTGAAGGAAGGCATGGACAAGGGCGTGGTGCAGAAGACCGCCGACAACTACAACCTGCTCGGCGACGCCGCGGTGACGGGCGACGACATGAGCGGGGCGCTCGCCGCCTATCAGCAGGCCGCCGCAGTCGCCACCAATGGCGAGCCGGCCCTGAAAGCCGCGCGTGTGCAGCTCCAGGAAAACCAGTTCGCCGCCGCTGAAAAGTCGGCGACGGATGCCATCAGCAAGGGTGTGCAGCATAAGGGCCAGGCCTACATGGTGCGCGCGGAAGCCAAGCGTGGTCAGAAGAACAAGCAGGGCGCCATCGCGGACATGAAGCTCGCGGCCCAGGACCCTGAAACCTCTGCCAAGGCGAACGCCTGGTTGAAAACCGCAGGTAAGTAAAGCGGCCTTGTAAAGTGCCCGAAGGGGGGCTTGTGGTAAGCCATAAATCCTCCCTTCAGGTGCTATACAAACGCCATATGCTGGTGTAACTTGCGTATCTTTCCGCTTGCAGAAAATGGCGCTTTTTCGGCAAAGTCAATTGCCGGGCGCCGGAAGTGCAGTGCGGGTCTCACTCCGCTTGATTAGCTCTTGATAGTGACTGATGGCCTCAAGTAACGAATCAACCGGCCAAGCGCCGTTCAGTTGGGGGCGCACCAGTGCAATGGCCGTGGCCATCGCGCTGCACTCGTTCGCTTTCCTCGTGCTGGTAGCGCCGATGGCGCCGCCGAAGACGCAGGAAAAGCAGAAGGACAAGGTCGTGCAGGTCGATTTCATCGAACCGCCGCCGCCGCCCCCGCCGCCGCCGCCGCCGCCGCCGGAACCCCCGAAGCAGCCGCCGCCGAAAATCATTCAGCAGGTGAAGCCGCCGCCGACACCGCCGCCGCCGGCTCCGCCGCCGCCGGCCGTCGAGGAAGCGAGCACCAACGCGCAGCCGGCTCCGCCGCCGGCGCCTCCGGCACCGCCTGCGCCGCCGGCCGATATCGCGCCGAGCGAAAATCTGTCGTACCGTCAGCGGAACCCCCCAAGGTATCCGCCGCAGGCTATCCGCCAGCGTCATGAGGGTACGGTGGTACTTCTGGTCCTCGTGGGTGTCGACGGTTCGCCGAAGGACATCAAGGTCGACCAGTCGAGCGGTTTCCGCGAATTGGATAAGGCTGCGGAGGATGCCGCAAGGAACTGGCGATTCAACCCGGGCAAGCGAGGCGGTCAGGCCGTCGAAGGCTATGCACGTGTCCCCGTTACGTTCAACCTAAACCAGCTGTAAGTTCGTCCTCACACTTACTTACAGCTCCGTTCCTGATTGATTTCCCAAGGGTAGCGTTATGTTGCAAGACACCTCCGCTCAGCCTGCTAATCCAGGTCAGAACTCCAACGCCGACGCCCTCAAGCAGATGGGCTTCGACCACCTGATCCACAACTTCGACCTCCTGGGTTGGATTGTGTTCGTCGTGCTGGTCGCGATGTCGGTCCTCTCGTGGTACTTCATCGTCGCCAACTTCATCCGTAACAGCATGGTCCGCGCCCGTGCCGACAAGGTCATCCAGGGCTTCTGGAACACCTCGTCGACGCAGGAAGCCATCCGCGTGCTCGAAGAGCAGCCCAAGAGCGAGCCGTTCTCGAAGATCGCGCTCGATGCCGCTTCGGCCGTCGCTCACCACCAGCAGGCTGCTGGCGGTCGCCTCGCCGAGTCGCTGTCGCGTTCGGAATTCGTCGACCGCGCCCTGCGCCAGGCCGTGGCTCGCGAGAGCCTGCGCCTCGAAGGTGGCCTGACCCTGCTCGCCACGGTCGGTTCGTCGGCACCGTTCATCGGTCTTCTCGGTACGGTGTGGGGTATCTACCACGCGCTGATCGGTATCGCCGCGTCCGGTTCGGCCTCGATGGACAAGGTCGCCGGTCCCGTCGGTGAGGCGCTGATCATGACCGCGTTCGGTCTGTTCACCGCTATCCCGGCCGTGCTCGCGTACAACTTCTTCATGCGCTCCAACCGCCTGACCTACGCCAAGTTCGACGAATTCGCGCACGACCTGCACGACTTCTTCGCCACCGGCGCCCGTGTCGAAGGCACGAAGTAATTCGCTAGAGGATTCGACCCATGGCTATGAGCAGCGGGGGCAACTCCGGTGGTCCGATGTCGGAAATCAACGTTACGCCGCTCGTCGACGTGATGCTGGTTCTCCTGATCATCTTCATGATCACGGCGCCACTGATGTCCCACAAGGTCCAGATCGATCTGCCGAAGGCTAATCCGAACGTGAAGGATGACGCCCCGGTCGAGCCGATGGATCTCGCGGTCAAGCCGGACGGTACGTACTTCCTCAATGACAACGAAGTCAGCGAGGCTGAACTGAAGGCCCAGTTCGCGGTTGCGGCGGCGAAGTCGCCGCAGCCCGAACTCCAGATCCGCGCCGACCGTACCACCGAATACAAGGTGGTGAAGAAGATCCTTGGCGACGCCAAGGATGCCGGCATGGTCCACGTCGGCTTCATGTCGACCGGCAAGGAGTAAACGAACATGGCATTCAGCTCAGGCAACTCTGGTGGTCCGATGGCGGACATCAACGTCACGCCGCTCGTCGACGTGATGCTGGTGCTCCTGATCATCTTCATGATCACGGCTCCGATGCTGTCGCATAAGATCAAGATCGATCTGCCGCAGCCGAATCCGAACATCGTCAACCCAGAGAATCCGCCGGATCCCGTCCGGTTGCAGATCCGCCAGGATGGTTCGCTCTACTGGAACGACACACCGGTCGACGAGCTGGGCCTCAAGGCCCAGATCGCGGTGATCGCCCAGCAGTCCAACCAGCCGGAACTGCAGATCGACGCGGATGACGCGGCTCAGTACGAGGCCGTGGCTCGCGTGCTTTCCGACGCGAAGAGCCAGGGCCTGACCAAGATCGGTTTCGTCAATTCGAACTGATCGTCGGTTGTCCGGTGAGACCTAAAAACCCCGCTTCGGCGGGGTTTTTTTTGTTCCTCGCGGAAGGGCGGGAAAGCTGCATGGGTGCAGGCACTGCCATCGGCTCCGACAGTGAGTCCGTGAAGCCGTGAGGCCAAAGCCTTCGGTGGGCACCAAGGTCTCCCCACGACACCGACCGGGTGCAAGGCGCTCTGGCGCCACAAGGTCGCAAGATCACCACGACTGGGCCGGCCGAACCATCACCCGGGTCGTCAGGTGGATAGCCGGGATGACCCAGGTCATACGCGAAGAACGTCTTTCCTGCGTCAGCTCAGGCGAGAATGTCGAGATACGCTCGCACGGTGTTCGAAAGACCGTGGTAGAGCGCTTCGCCGATCAGCGCGTGGCCGATCGACACTTCGGCAAGGCCGGGAATCGCGGCCTTGAACGTACCCAGGTTGGCCTGGCTGAGGTCATGGCCCGCGTTGACCGCGAGACCTGCCTGCTGCGCCCGGCGAGCGGTATCGGCGAACGCGGCCAGTTCGCTGCGCGCATCGCCGTCATTGAAGGCCTTCGCGTAGGGCCCCGTGTAGAGCTCGATGCGTTGCACGCCGATCTCGCGCGCGTGGACGAAGCCCTCGGCACCGGCATCCACGAAGACGCTGACGCGACAACCGAGTTCGCGAAAAGCCGCGACCACGGGGCGAAGGGTCTCGATGTCCTTGGTCAGGTCGAACCCGTGGTCCGAGGTGATCTGTCCGTCGGCGTCGGGCACGAGCGTGACCTGGGTGGGACGCACCTCGCGACACAAGGCGAGCAGGCCAGGGTAATCGCCTCGGGGCGGCGCAAACGGATTGCCCTCGATGTTGTATTCGACGCGACCACGCAACAGGCCGGCCAGCGTGCGCACGTCGGTCGGCGTCACGTGCCGCATGTCCGGTCGGGGGTGCACGGTAAGACCACCGCACCCGGCGTCGATGCAGGTGTTCGCCGCGGTGGCGATATCGGGCTCGTTGCCACCACGCGAGTTGCGCAGTACGGCGATCTTGTTCAGGTTGACGCTGAGAAGGGTCATCGACGGTCCCAAAAAAAACGCACGCCATCGTGACGTGCGTAACGACTGTCTTCCCAGCATAACGCGCCGCCTCCCTGCGGCGCACTCCACGGTTCCATGGAGTGAGACTCACCTCGCCGGGAAAAGGTTCAAATCGCCGTTGTGAAGACGCGCACGCGCCGTTCAGCGCCCCGCCAGGCGACGGCGGCGACGTAGCCGGCGCCGACGTCCAGCCGCCGGAACTGCCACGCCGACGCGGGCGCGATCTCACCCTCGAAGGCGAGCGGCCGCCAGTCGTCGTCGCGTGGCTGAAAGGTCACCCGGTGCAGCCCGTACGACAGACCGCCTCCGTGCGCCTTGAGCACGGCTTCTTTCAGGGTCCACACGTCGAGGAAGGCACGGAGCCTGGCGTCTTCGTCCACGGACGCCAGCCAGTCCGCCTCGACGGGGGCGAAAAAGCGCCGCGCCAGTTCGAGTGCCCGTGGTCGCGGGCGGAGGTGTTCGACGTCGACGCCCAGTTCAAACCCTTCCGCACCGCGGCCGATGGCGAAGAGGGCCAGGGGACCGCTGTGCGATCCATTGAAGCCCAGCGTGTTCCAGGGCGTGGGTAGCATCGGCTTGCCATGCATGCCGCGAACCGGTGCCGGCGCGTCGGGCGACGCGTAGGCCGAGAGCAGTTCGTCGAACGCGGAGCGCCCGGGCACGGTCGCCGGCCAGGGCATGCGCCAGATGTGGATCTCATCGGAAGGAAGGTGCGGAACGTCGAAAGCCATCGGGCGATGCTATCCCACAACCGGTGGCGACACGTCCTAGAATGCCCCCATGATCGACGGGGGAGCGACAACGGCGTGATCGCGGGCTGGCTTCTGTTGCTGGTGTCGTTGCTGTACGTGGGCATGCTGTTCGGCGTGGCCTATTTCGGCGACCGCAACCCCTTCTACCCCCGCCACGCGCGGCTGCGACCCCTGATCTATGGCCTCGCGCTGGCGGTGTATTGCTCGTCGTGGACGTTCTACGGCGCCGTCGGCACCGCGGCTCGCTCGGGGCTTTCCTACCTGCCGATCTACCTGGGGCCGCTGTTGCTGTTCGTCTTCGGCTTCGGTCTGCTCGAGCGCCTGGTGATCGTGGCCCGCGAACGCAACATCACGTCGATCGCCGACTTCATCGCCGCCCGTTTCGGCAAGTCCCACGGCCTCGCCGCCCTGGTCGCCGTCATCGCGGTGATGGCGGTGATCCCGTACATCGCGCTGCAGTTCAAGGCGGTGGCCATGTCGTTCGCCGTATTGGGGGTAGGCGGCACCACCTGGTGGTTCGGCGACACCGCGCTGTGGTGCGCGAGCCTGCTGGCCGTGTTCGCGATCCTGTTCGGCACGCGCAACATCGACGCCACCGAACACCATCACGGCATGATGCTGGCGGTGGCGCTGGAGTCGCTGGTCAAGCTGCTGGCGTTCGTCGCGATCGGCATCTACGCATGGATGCACGGACCGGGATTGCAGGAAACCCTGCGCGCACCGCTCGCGCAGATCGACAAGGGCAGCATGCCACCCGGCTTCGTCGCGCAGACGCTGCTCGCATTCTGTGCGATGTTCTGCCTGCCCCGGCAGTTCCAGGTCGGTGTCGTGGAGTGCGAGGATCCCCGTGACCTGCGTCCGGCGCGGTTCTTCTTTCCGCTGTACATGATCATCATCTCGCTGGGCGTGCTTCCCATCGTCAGCGCCGGTCTGGGCCTGCCCCAGGTCACGCAGGGCCATGTCGATGCCTGGGTGCTCAACCTGCCGATCGCGCTCGGTAACCAGGGCATGGCGCTGCTGGCCTTCGTCGGCGGCTTTTCCGCCGCCACGGGCATGGTCATCGTCGCCGCCGTCGCGCTCGCCACGATGATCAGCAACGACCTGGTGATGCCGACGTTGCTGCGCATCGAGCGGCTCGGACTCGAGCGGCGCGGCGACCTCTCGCACATCGTGCTGCTCGTGCGACGCGTGGCGATCGTTGGGCTCGCAGCGATGGCCTACGTCTACTATCGCGTGATCGCCGACGCCGAAAACCTCGCCGCCACGGGCCTGCTGTCGTTCGCGGCCGTGGCACAGTTCGCGCCGGCGATCGTCTCGGCGTTGTATTGGCGCGGTGCCAGCCGACTGGGCGTTTACGTCGGCTTACTCGCCGGGTTCGCGGTGTGGGGTTACACGCTGTTGCTGCCGGCCATGACCCGCACCGGCTGGATCGACGCACGTTGGACCGACGAGGGCCCGTTCGGCGTCGGGTGGCTCAAGCCCCAGGAGCTGTTCCACCTGACCGGCTGGGAACCCGTGACGCACGGCACGTTCTGGTCGCTGCTGGCTAACGTGGGCTGCCTCGTCTTCATTTCGCTGCGCTTCCGGCCCAGCGTGGCCGATCGCCTGCATGCCGCGCTGTTCGTCGATCCGTTCGTTCGCAGCGCCACGGGCGCGGGAGACTGGCGTGGCCGCGTGACCGTACGCGACCTGGGCACCATCGCCGGGCGTATCGTCGGCGAGCGCGTCACGCTGCGCGCATTCAACGAATACGGGCAGCGCCACGGCGTGACGCTCGTGCCGGGAGACGCCGCGGATCGACCGCTGATCCAGTTCACCGAACGCCTCCTCGCCAGCGCGGTCGGCGCCGCCAGTGCGCGACGCATCCTCATGGGCGCGCTCTCGGGCACGGGCCTGGACATCGCCGAGGCCATGGCCCTGCTCGACGAAGCATCGCAGGAGTTGCGATTCAATCGCGAGCTGCTGTCGACCACGCTCGAAAACGTCTCCCAGGGCATCAGCGTGGTGGACGGCGACATGCGCCTGGTCGCGTGGAACCGTCGTTATCTCGAACTGTTCGATTATCCCGACGGCATGGTCTACGTCGGCTTGCCCGTCGCCGACCTGATCCGCTGGAACGCGGAGCACGGCGAGTGCGGACCTGGCGAGGTCGACGAACACGTCGCCAAGCGTATCCGCTACATGCGCGCGGGATCGCCGCACGTGTTCCAGCGCGTGCGCCCCGACGGCACGGTGATCGAGATGCGTGGCCGGGCGCTTCCCGGAGGCGGCTTCGTCACCACGTTTACCGACGTCACCGCATACAAGACGGTGGAGCAGGCGCTGATCGACGCCAACGAAACCCTCGAGCAGCGGGTGGAGGTACGCACGGCCGAACTGAGCGAAGCATTGAACGCGACCGCGATCGTCCGCCGTGACGCCGAAGCCGCCAACGACTCGAAAACGCGCTTCCTCGCGGCGGCCAGCCACGATCTCCTGCAGCCGCTCAACGCGGCGCGTCTGTTCACCTCCGCGCTGCGGCAGGATCCGACCTTGAACGGCGAGGCCGCGCAGCTGGCCGAACGCATCGATGCGTCGTTCCGCGCGGCGGAAGACCTCCTCGACGCGTTGCTCGACGTTTCGCGCCTCGATGCCGGTAGCTATCGACCCGAGATCGCACCGTTTGCGTTGGCGGATGTCTTCGACTCGCTCAAGCAACAGTTCGTGGTGGTCGCCGAGCAACGGGGGCTTTCGCTTCGCGTGGTCACCACGCGGTTGGCCGTGCGGTCGGATGCGCAACTCCTGCGCCGGGTCATCGCCAATTTTCTTTCCAACGCGTTGCGCTACACGCGCGTCGGCGGCGTGGTGCTCGGCGCGCGCCGCGTGGGCGACACGGTGCGCATCGAGGTATGGGACAGCGGGCCGGGCATCGCGCAGGAGCAGCAGGCGCGTATCTTCGGCGAATTCCAGCGACTGGATCGTCCCTCGCCCTGGGGCGAGAAGGGACTGGGATTGGGGTTATCGATCTGCGAGAGACTCGCCGGCATCCTCGGCCATTCGCTTGGCTTGCGCTCGAATGTCGGGCGTGGGAGTGGTTTCTCCATCACGGTGCCACGCGCCGAAGCGGTGCCGCGCAAGCGCACGCCATCGATGGCCCGTCCGGGCGGCGAGCAGCTGCCGTTGACCGTGTTGTGCCTGGACAACGACGAGACGATTCTGGAGGGCATGCGTGCGTTGCTGGGGCGTTGGGGTGTGGACTGCCACACCGCGGTCGACGTGCAGGGCGCGGCGGCGATCCTGTCGACGACGCACGTGGATCTGATCCTCGCCGATTACCACCTGGGCGAAGGCATCGACGGGCTGGACGCGCTGCGACAGCTCGGCGATGCCGTGCCGACGATGCCGCCCGCGGCGATGGTCACGGCCGACGGCAGCACGGAGTTGAAGCAGCGGGCGCGTGCGCTGGGCTATCCGCTGCTACACAAGCCCGTGCGTCCCGCCGCCTTGCGCGCGCTCCTGGTCGCCCTGGCCAAACGCAGCGGAAGCCACGCGACCTGACTACCGCATGTCTGGGCGCGGCCGGCGTGCCGGCTGCCGCCGGGATCGCCGACACGGTCGATTCCCACTCCTTCGGTAGGGAGCGATCACGGGAAACGAAGCGGACCGTGTCCGCGAACCCTCCGCACAACGATCACGAACGAAGCCGTGCGCCCAAACGAGCGACAACCCTACCGCTCCGGCTCACTCGTCGCCCGATACGCCCGGCAGCCCTTCCTTCTCGACATCCAGGTGACTCGCCGCAAGCGCTACCTGCGTGCGGTTGGACACGCCCAGCTTGCGCATGATTGCCGTCATATGCGCCTTCACCGTCGCCTCGGACACCCCGAGTTCGTATGCGATCTGCTTATTGAGCAGCCCTTCCGCGATCATGTTCAGCACGCGAAACTGCTGCGGGGTAAGCGATGCCACGCGCGCGGCGACGTCCGCTTCGTCGGCCTTCAACTCCACATGACCCAGCACGAACTGGGGCGGCAACCAGACGTCGCCGTCCAGCACGGCGCGCACCGCTTCGACGATGGTTTCCACCGCCGCGGACTTGGGGATATACGCCGATGCGCCATGCGCCAACGCGCGCCGCGCGATCTGCGCTTCTTCGTGGCCGGACACCACCACGGTTGGCAGGCCGGGGTATTGCCCGCGGATGTGCGCCAGCGCCGAATACCCGCGCGCGCCGGGCATGTGCAGGTCGAGCAGCAGCAGGTCCGCCTCGGGCATCGACTCGATCAGCGTAAACAACGCCGGCACGCTATCGGCCGCGTGCACGTTGGCGCCCGGCACGGCCGCCAGCACCGCGCGCTGGAGCGCGTCGCGGAACAGCGGGTGATCGTCGGCGATGAGAACGTGCATGCGTAAGACCGTAGCAGGGGTAGACGGTGGTGGCGCCGAAAGCGCGTTCCCCCAGCACGTTGCCGGCGGAACGCGTATCGATCGTCACGCCTTGACCAGGCGCTCCTCGACAAGGCTCCTCACTACGCCGGGATCGGCCAGCGTCGAGATATCGCCGAGCTGATCGGGCTGGTTCTCGGCGATCTTGCGCAGGATGCGGCGCATGATCTTGCCCGAGCGCGTCTTGGGCAGGCCGGGTGCCCATTGCAGGTGATCGGGCGCGGCGAGCGCACCGATATCCTTGCGCACGCTGGCGATGAGTTCCTTGCGCAGTTCGTCGCTGCCGCTCTCGCCCGCGTTGAGCGTCACGAAGGCATAGATACCCTGGCCCTTGATCTCGTGCGGGCAACCGACCACCGCCGCCTCGGCGACCTTCGGATGCGCCACCAGCGCGCTCTCCACCTCGGCCGTGCCGATGCGATGGCCCGATACGTTGATCACGTCGTCGACGCGCCCGGTGATCCAGTAGTAGCCATCCGCATCGCGGCGCACGCCGTCGCCGGTGAAATAGTTGCCCGGGTAGGTCTTGAAGTAGGTGTCGATGAAGCGCTGGTGATCGCCATAGACCGTGCGCATCTGGCCCGGCCACGAATCGGTGATGACCAGGTTGCCGCTGGCCTCGCCCTCGAGGGGCTTGCCGTCCGCATCGACCACGGCGGGCACCACGCCGAAGAACGGCAACGTGGCCGAACCGGGCTTGAGGTCGACCGCGCCGGGCAGCGGCGTGATCATGAAGCCGCCGGTCTCGGTCTGCCACCAGGTGTCCACGATGGGCACGCGCGAGTCGCCCACCACCTCGTGATACCACTTCCAGGCTTCGGGGTTGATCGGCTCGCCCACGGTGCCGAGCACGCGCAGGCTCTTGCGCGAGGTGGCCTTCACCGGACCGTCGCCCTCGCGCATGAGCGCACGGATGGCCGTGGGCGCGGTGTAGAACAGGGTCACCTGATGCTTGTCGACCACCTGCCAGAAGCGGCTGTAGTCGGGATAGTGCGGCACGCCGTCGAACATCACCACGGTGGCGCCGTTGGCGAGGGGGCCGTACACCACGTAGCTGTGTCCCGTGATCCAGCCCGCGTCGGCCGTGCACCAGTAGACGTCGTCCTCGCGCAGGTCGAAAGCCAGTTCGTGGGTGAGGCTGGTGTAGACCAGATAGCCGCCGCTGGTATGCAGCACGCCCTTGGGCTGGCCGGTGGACCCGGACGTATAGAGGGTGAACAGCGGGTCTTCCGCGTTCATCGGCTCGGCCGGGCATTGCGCCGACTGGCCTTCCATCACGGTGTGGTACCAGCGATCGCGCGGCGACTGCATGTGGATGGCACCACCGGTGCGGCGTACGACGATCACCGTCTCCACGCTGTTCGTGTTCGGCTTGGTCAGCGACTCGTCGACATTGGCCTTGAGCGGGATCTTCTTGCCGCCGCGGGTGCCTTCGTCGGCGGTGATAACCAGCTTGGCTTTCGAATCGGCGATGCGGCTGGCGAGCGACTCGGGCGAAAAGCCGCCGAAGACCACCGAATGGATGGCGCCGATCCGCGCGCAGGCCAGCATCGCGACGGCGGCCTCGGGAATCATCGGCAGGTAGATCGCCACGCGATCGCCCTTGGTGATACCCAGGTTCTTCAGCGTGTTGGCGAAGCGGCACACCTCCGCGTGGAGCTCGCGATAGGTGATGCGCCGGGTTTCACCGGGGTCGTCGCCCTCGAAGATGATGGCGGTCTTGTCGCCGCGGGTGTCCAGGTGACGGTCCAGGCAATTGGCGGCCACGTTGAGCTGGCCATCCTCGTACCAGCGGATGTGCAGGTCGGCCGGATCGAAGGAGACGTCCTTGATGCGGGTGGGCGGCACGATCCAGTCCAGGCGTTCGCTCATCCGCTTCCAGAAGCCCTCCGGATCACGGACCGATTCGGTGTACAGGCGTTCGTAGTCGTCCTTGCGGATGCGTGCCTTTTCGGCAAAGGCGGGATCGACCGGATACTTCTCGGACATGCGGGCTCCTGCGTCAAACGTGGGTGCGGCCAGGCCGGATGGACAGATCCCGAAGTGTACCTTCGCCACGTCGCACAAGGCTGCGGCTCCCCTTCGACTTTGGTCGAGATTCGACCTTTGGCGAATGGAAGGCGCGCTCGGGGGTGACCCATGCTCGGCGTGCCAATGGTTGGGGAGACCATGATGAAACCGATCCGTAACGGGGGCCGGAAGGCCGTGGCCTTCAGTATCGCCTGCGCGCTGATGTTGCCCATGGCGGCATGGCCCGAGCTCGCCCATGCGCAGTCCACGCCTAAGAAAACAGCGGCCCGCGAGGCGGAGCTCGAAGCGCGGGTGAACCAGCTCGAGCAGCAGCTGGCCGAACTCAAGGCGATGATCCAGGCGCAGCGTGATGCCACCACCCAGGCCACCGCCACCGCGCAGGCCGCGCAGACCCAGGCCCAACAGACCGACGAGAAGGTGACCAAGGTCGAGAAGACCGTGGCCGCGGCGCCGGCGAAGCCCAGCTTCACCACGGCGCCGGGGGTGTCCGTGGCCTTCCACGGTTTCATCAACGCCAGCGCCTTCAGCCAGAGCAAGGGCTACACCTTCGGCAACGGCGCCAACGCCGAGTATCCCATTCCCGGCACCGGTGGCCGGGTGAACGACTCGCTCAGCGGCGTGGACGTGCGCAACACCCGATTCTGGCTCGACTTCACCGGGGCGAAGCTCAACGACCAGTGGAGCGGCGGCGGTCGTATCGAGATGGACTTCTTCGGCGGCTTCAACGGCACCGGCGCGTATAGCCAGCAGCAGCCGACGCCGCGCCTGCGCCAGGCCTACATGGACATCGCCAACGCCGATACGGGCACCACGTTCCGCATCGGTCAGATGTGGAATCTCATGTTTCCGCTGGAGTACATCCCGCAGTCGCTTTCGCACATCGCCTTTCCGCTGGGCTACGGCACCGGCGTGATCGGCTGGCGCTACCCCGGCATCATCCTCATGCAGGACCTCAACCACGGCACGCAGGGCGTGAAGTGGCGTTTCGACCTCGCCGTGCTCGAGGGCAGCTGGAACGGTCCGGGCAACACCACCAACTACCTCACCGCCGGCAACGCGGGCTTCAAGCCCCAGGTGGAGGCGCGCCTCACCGCCAAGGGCGGCAACTGGCAGGCCTTCGTCGCCGGCCATTACTCCAAGCTCGACCTGCACGGCGTCGACGGCGCCACGATCACGCCGATCAAGAGCAACATCACCAGCTCGGCCGTCGAACTGGGTGGCCTGTGGACGCCGGGCAACTTCATCCTCAAGAGCGCCGTCTACACCGGTAACGCCATCGGCCAGATCTTCGGCAACCTCTCGCAGTTTGGCGACATCAAGGACAAGGGCGGCTACCTGCAGGTGGGCTACAAGTTCACCCCGAACTGGTCGGCCTACGGCACCTACGCTACCGCCAAGCCGAACACCAGCGACGTGCTGCGCTGGCGCGCGGCGAACACCGCGGGCCTGCTGAAGAACCGCCAGAACGCGCTGAGCCTGCAATACACCGCCGGCGCCTACGATTTCAGCGTGGAATGGATCCATTCCAACCTGGATTCGACCACCACCAACGGCCTGGCGCGGCAGAAGACCTCGGCGAACGAATTCACCCTCAACGGCAACTATCGTTTCTAACGGGAGACCGACATGGCGAGCACGGCATCCGGCCTCCGCGCCGACGGCAACATCGGCACCAGCCATCGACGCGTGATCTTCGCGTCGAGCCTGGGCACCGTCTTCGAGTGGTATGACTTCTATCTCTACGGCTCGCTCGCCGCGATCATCGGCAAGCAGTTCTTCACCGGGTTGAACGAGACGAGCCAGTTCATCTTCGCCCTGCTTGCCTTCGCCGCCGGCTTTGCCGTGCGGCCGTTCGGTGCCATCGTGTTCGGTCGCATCGGCGACCTCATCGGGCGCAAGTACACCTTCCTCGTCACCATCCTGATCATGGGTACGTCCACCTTCCTCGTAGGCGTGCTGCCGGGCTATTCGACGATGGGCACGCTCGCGCCCGTGCTACTGATCGCCCTGCGTCTGCTGCAGGGACTCGCCCTCGGCGGCGAGTACGGCGGCGCGGCCACCTACGTGGCCGAGCACGCGCCGCCGGGCAAGCGTGGCCTGTATACGAGCTTCATCCAGATCACCGCGACGTTCGGCCTGTTCCTGTCGCTGCTGGTGATCCTGGGCACGCGCCTGTGGCTGGGCGGCGAGACCTTCGAGGCCTGGGGCTGGCGCATCCCGTTCCTGGTGTCGTCGATCCTCGTGGGCGTGTCGGTCTACATCCGCATGCAGCTGCACGAGTCGCCGGTGTTCCAGCAGATGAAGGCCGAGGGCAAGCAGTCCAAGGCGCCGCTGACCGAAGCCTTCGGCCAGTGGAAGAACCTGAAGGTGGTGATCCTCGCGCTGCTCGGTGCCACCGCGGGCCAGGCCGTGGTCTGGTACACCGGCCAGTTCTATTCGCTGTATTTCCTCACGCAGAGCCTGAAGATCGACGCGACCACGGCGAACCTGCTGATCGCCGCCGCGCTGCTCATCGGCACGCCGTTCTTCGTGTTCTTCGGCTGGCTGTCCGACCGGGTGGGGCGCAAGACGATCGTGCTGGCGGGCTGTCTCATCGCCGCGCTGACGATGTTCCCCATCTTCAAGGGCCTCACCCACTTCGGCAACCCGGCGGTGGAAGCCGCCGCGGCCTCCGCGCCGGTCACGGTAGTGGCCGACCCGAACGTGTGCAGCTTCCAGTTCGACCCGGTGGGCAAGAAGACCTTCACCAGCTCGTGCGACGTGGCCAAGAGCGTGCTGGCGAAGAAAGGCATCCCCTACACCAACACCACGGCCGCGCCGGGCGCGTTGGCGACGGTGAAGGTCGGCGATCAGGTGATCGAGTCGTTCGAAGGCGGCGGGCTCGACAAAGCGAGCTTCACCGCGAAGAGCAAGGCCTTCACCGAGCGCGTCGTCGCCCAGGTGAAGGCGGCCGGCTATCCGGAAAAGGCCGACCCCGCCACGGCGAATTACCCGATGCTGGTGCTGCTGCTCGCGATCCTGGTGATCTACGTCACCATGGTCTACGGTCCGATCGCCGCCTGGCTGGTGGAGATGTTCCCCACGCGCATCCGCTACACCTCCATGAGCCTGCCGTACCACATCGGCAACGGCTGGTTCGGCGGCTTCGTGCCCACCATCGGCTTCATGCTGGTGGCGTGGAAGGGCGACATCTACTACGGCCTCTGGTATCCGGTGATCGTGGCGCTGATGACGTTCGTGATCGGCCTGCTGTTCGTGCGCGAAACCAAGGACCGTTCGCTGGATTCCTGACCGGATCCCCGCCCCCGGCCGTCTGCGACCGGGGGCGAGGGGTTTCCGCGCGGCGCTTCGCCCCGGGGCGTTGGCCTCACGCCCCGCCGACGCGGCGGTCGTAGGATCGACGCATGATCCCTACGCTCGACATCCTGCTTCGTCTGGCTACCGCCGCCGCGCTCAGCGGCATCATCGGCGCGAACCGCGGGCGCCTGGAGTGGACCGCGGGCCTGCGCACGCACATGCTCGTGGGTGTGGGTGCCGCGCTGGCCATCATCGTGTCGGCATTCGGGTTTGCCGACGTGGTCGACCAGCCCCACGTGGTGCTCGATCCGTCGCGTATCGCCGCCCAGGTGATCAGCGGCATCGGTTTTCTCGGCGCCGGCACCATCCTCTTCGTCGAACGCGACCAGGTCGTGCGCGGCCTGACCACCGCGGCCAGCCTGTGGGCCGTCGCCACGGTGGGCCTCGCTGCCGGCGGCGGGCTGTACGTCGGCGCGGTGATGGCCACGGCGCTGATATGGGTGATCCTCGCGGTACTCAAGCCCCTGGAGCGGCGCTTGGTGGGCAAGAAGGCACGTCGGCCCCGCCTGATCGCCCGTCTCGACGGCACCACGCCGCTCGCCGCGTGTGAACGCACCGTCGCCGGTTACCACCTCCCCGTGGTGAGGATGGTGCTGCGGCGAGATCCGGACGGCGGCGACGCCGTCACGATCATCTTCGACCGGCCGGTGCGGCCCGATCGGCTGGCCGAACTCGCCGACGGACTACGCGGCCTGGATGCCGTCCGTTCGGTGGAGTACGAGGTCTTCGATCAGGCCGAGCTCTTCCGACGGGAATAGCGACCGGTTTCGCACGGGCTGAGACGACGATAGCGTACATTTGTACGATGTCCGAGCCCATCTCCATGATCCGTGTCCATAAAGGCCGGGGCGCCGCCTCCAACCCTGAAGGCCGCTTCGAATCCACGCGCCACCAGGCCGAGGACGACGGCTGGTACCGCGAGACCGACGAGCGCCGCCCCGCCACCGAAGTACGCGAGGAACTCGCACGCAGCGTCATCAGCCGCAACGATTCGCCGGACATCGGCTTCGACCAAGCCATCAATCCCTATCGCGGTTGCGAACACGGGTGCATCTATTGCTACGCCCGCCCGTCGCACGGCTATCTCAATCTCTCGGCCGGCCTGGATTTCGAGACCAAGCTCTTCGCCAAGAGCAACCTGGCCGACACCCTGCGCGCCGAACTGGCGAAGAAGCACTACACCTGCAAGCCGATCAACATCGGCAGCAACACCGACCCCTACCAGCCGATCGAAAAAACCTGGCGGCTCACCCGCGCCGCGCTGGCGTTGCTCAACGAGTGCAACCATCCGTGCACTATCGTGACCAAGAACGCGCTGATCGAGCGCGACCTCGACATCCTCGCGCCCATGGCCGAGCGCAATCTGGTGCAGGTGTTCATCTCCATCAACTCGCTCGATAACAAACTCGCGTCGAAGCTGGAGCCGCGTGCGTCCGCGCCGCACCGCCGGTTGCAGGCGGTGAAGGCATTGCGTGATGCCGGCATTCCCGTGGGCGTGTTGGTTGCGCCGATCATTCCGGCGCTGAACGAAAAAGATGTCGAAGGCATCATCGAGCGTGCCGCAGCCAACGGCGCGAACTCGATCGGCTACACGTGCATTCGCTTGCCGCATGAGTTGAAGCAGTTGTTCCGGGAGTGGCTCGACGCGCATTACCCCGATCGGGCGGCGCATATCATCAGCCTGATCCAGCAGATGAATGGCGGCAAGGACTACGATTCGAACTTTGCGACGCGCATGCGAGGGCAGGGCGTTTTCGCGGAGATCATTCGCAAGCGGGTACAGGTGACTTCGCGCAAGGCGGGGCTGCATCGTGCGTGGGATACGGTGTTGGATACGTCGCGGTTCGTGCCGCCACGGATGGCTTCGCCACAGGGTGAGTTGTTCTAGATACTTGCACTTGCCCGAGCGCGCCTGATCGCGCTCGGGATGAGCGCTGTGTTTCGACGACGTGATGCCGCGGCATGAGCGGCATCGTGGCCGTGGTTGCCCCGCTTACAGCAGTGGCAAGCTGATGTAGATACTCACATGTTTTATTTCCGCGTTTTCCCTACGAATCCGAGGGCGCGCGCCCATTCCCCGTCTCGGCGAGTGGTCTCGACGCGTTGTTTGCGGTAATGCCGCTCGGCGCGATTTTGCACATGGGTCACCCAGCGGCGAAACCACCGCTCGCTGTGGCGCATGTCGCGGATCAGCCATGCGATCAGGCGGCGGCCCGCCGCGGGGGCGAAGCTCTGGAACACATCGTCTTGCAGGCTAACTATGGCTTCGGTGGTTCCCGGATCGCCCTGGCGCGCGCTGCGGCCGAAAAGTTGCCTGTCCACGCGCGCGGACTCGTGGAACTCGGTGAGAATCACATGCAAGCCGCCAGTTGCTTCGACTTCACTGGATAGCTTGATGTCCGTTCCACGCCCGGCCATGTTGGTGGCCACCGTGATGCGTCCTGGCTGGCCTGCGTCGGAGACGATCTCCGCTTCGCTTTTGTCTTGCCGCGCGTTGAGCAGGATGTGTTCCACACCACTACTTTCAAGCAAATGTCCGAGTTTCTCGGAGGCCTCGACCGAGCGCGTGCCGACCAGTACCGCGCGACCTTGTTGCGCTAGTTCGATCGCACGACGCGCGACTTCGCGCCAACGCTGCTCGCCGTCCGCACAAATACGATCGGCCAAACGTTGCCGCCGGCTCGGCTTATGCGTAGGGATGCGCCTCACCGACAAACCGTAGGTCTGCTTCACCTCGGTGGCCACTTCGGCCGCCGTGCCTGTCATGCCACTCAACAGCAGATATCGTCCAAAGAACCGTTGGTATGTGATCTGCGCGAGGGTGCGCCGTTGCCCGGTGATCTCCGCGCCCTCCTTGCACTCGATCATCTGGTGCAAGCCTCGCTCCCAGGTGCGATCAGGCATGACGCGGCCGGTGGATTCGTCGACGATCTGCACCTTGCCCTCGGCCAGGATATAATCCTGATCGCGCGTGAAGCAATGCACGGCGGACAGCGCCTTCTGCACGAACTCATCGCGCCACAGCGGTGAGCGCCATAGGCTGCCGAAGGACGTGGTGAGCTCGCGCACGCGCTTTCGGCCCGTCTCGGTCAGCCAGATGTCACGCCGTGCGCCTTTGATGTAATCGACACCCATTTCGAGCGTTTGCGCCAACGCGATCGATTGGGTATAGACCGCCGGATCGAGGTCGTCGGGCAGCGTCTCGGAGATGATCAGAGGCGTGCTGGCCTCGTCGATCAGCACGCTGTCCGCCTCATCGATGATGGCGAAATGCAGACCCCGCAGAATGGGCGGCTCGCCACGCGCGCCGCCAGCCAGCTCGCGAACCCGTTGCTGGGTGAGCGAGACCTCGCCCAGCGCAATGCAGTCCTTCAGATAGTCGAAGGTCAATTCCTTGTTGGATACATACGTGATCTCGCAGGCATAGGCCTTACGCCGGTCCGTTACCGACATATCCTGCAGGACCACACCCGCGCTCATGCCAAGAAAACTGAAAAGCGCCCGATTGTGTTCCGCGTCGCGCTCGGCAAGATAGTCGTTCACCGTGACCACATGCACTGCCGCGCCGGTCGCTGCAGCCGCGCAGGCGGCAAGGGTGGCAGCGAGGGTCTTGCCCTCGCCGGTGGACATCTCGGCCAACCGCCCCTGCAACAGGGTTCGGCCGGCCAGCAGTTGCACATCATGATGGCGCATGCCCAGGGTCCGTCGAGAAGCTTCGCGGATCAGAGCGAAAGCCTCGGGTAGCAGGGCGTCAGTGAATCCCTGCAATCGCATGCGATGGGCGACGCCACGCAGGCATTCGCGTATCTGCTGGTCGCTGGCTGCACGTGCCGCTTCCTCGCGCGCCGCCGTGGCAGCAAAGAATGCCTCCACGCGCCGGCCATCGAAACGAGGTCGGCTGTCGATCAGCGCGCGCAGGCGGTCTTCCCAGCGCGAGCGTTTAGCATCGAGCCGTTCCAGATACGGTCCATCGCCTAGCTGCAGGTCGCGGCCGGCCAGCAAGGCGCGGACGTCAGACACCGAAATGTCCCAGGAAGACCTGGCGCAGGCGCCTCCATCCCTGGTGCGCAAGTGACTCGTAGCCATGGTCGAAGCGCACGTGGACGCGCTCGCCAAAGGGCGGAGCAGTACCGGCGGGCAGGACGACATCGACAATGAACACGCGCTGCAGCGTCTTAAGGCCGTTGCTGTCATTCGGGTTGGTGGGAATGACGCCACCGTCGTTGAGCCCCAACGCCGCGGTGGGTAGCTCGTCCACCGCACCGGGGAAACTGCGCACCACGCTGGAAGCGTGTTCATCGCCGACCGAATCGGCCAGGCGAAGCCGCACGTCGCGCAAGCGCTGATGTACCAGATCGATGTCGTCCTGCTGCACCACGACGCGCACCATCAGGTCTCGCGGTGCCAGCACGTAGCCCAACAGTTCGCCCTTCTTGTAATAGTGGCCAGGCATGTCCTGAGGGGTCGCGACGACCAGGCGGCCATTGCCCCCTGCGTGGCCGATCAGGCGTGCCGCGCGCATTTCGGCCCGTTCCAAGACGTCGCGTGCCTCCTGCAATTGGCGTCCGCTGACCTGAGCCTTGACCGGGTCGGCGAAAGCGTCGGCGTCGTAGCGCGACTGCGCCTCATCGAATTTGGCCCGGTCCACTGCCACTTCCGCCTGCAATTGCGGATTATCCAGCAGGTATACCGGTTGGCCGCGCCGCACGGTCCCTTCCGGCTCGGCCATCCAGGTATGGAAAAAGCCGCTTTCCTGTGCGTGGAGCATGGAATGGTCCGGCAGCCACACGACGCCCTCGGCGCGGGTATGCAGCGGCACGGGAACGAACAGCAGTAACGCCAGCAGCGTGCCGACCGCAATGGCTGCGCGTCGATAGGCGCGGCCGCGTACGCGATGCAATGCGCCGGCGGTGCGAAGGTGCTTGAGTCCCTTACGGACCGGCCCAACGAACAGCCCGAACGCGCTCCAACAGGCCATGAGCACACCGACGATGAAGTACTTGCCCGCCACCAGGAAGATCACCGAAAGCGTGACCGACGTGCGGTAGACCCAGGCCAGCGGCGTGTATACAAATAACCATCGTTGCTCGGCCGGTGTCTCATCCGGTTTTACCGCATCGCTGGAACCGAATGCGTAGCGATCCAGCAGCCAGGTCCACCACGCCCCGCCGCGCTGCGCCAGATTGGGCATCTCGATAAGGTCGGCCAGGATGTAGTAGCCGTCGTAGCGCAGCAGCGGATTGCCGTTCACCAGTAATGTGGACACGCCTCCGATCACCATCACGTTGAAGGCGACCGCACGCAGCACGCCAGGCTCCGCCACCAGCCACACATACAAGGCCACCGCGGCCAACAGCAGCTCTACCAGCATGCCGGCCGCGGCCACGAGTGCGCGACGGTACTTGGATGGGAAGGCCGCCGACGATGAAGCTTCCACGTACGGTACGGGTGCGAAGATCAGGAACATGACGCCCAGCTCGCGTACCGCGCCGCCCCACCGTTTCACCGCGAAGCCGTGGCCCAGCTCATGCAGCAGCTTCACCACCGGATATACCGCCAGCATCACCAGCAGGTTGCTGGAGGAAAGCACCCGGTCCGAGAGATTGTGTGTCAACTCGCTCCAGTGCTGCGCAGCCAGCACCACGGCCGGAAGCATCGTGGCCAGCCACAACAGGGCGCCGATCGGGCCGAAGCACCACGAGACATAAGGTGTCAGCCGTGTAAGGAAGCGATCCGGGTTGAGCAGGGGCAGCTTGATGCTCATTGGATTGAGCAGCCACTGCCTTACGGTCTCGCTGCGCTTGCGCTCGTGGCGATCCAAGGCTTGGGCAGAGTCCGGTGCCACGTCGGTCTGCAGCAGGTCCGCCCCATGCAGTTGCACCAGCAGATCGACCACCTCCGGTTGCGTGCAGGCATCGCGCGATTCGGACGTATTGGCGCGCTCCCACAGTGCCTGCACCGTGGTTCGCCCATCCATCCCGGCGATAAACGCATACGCTGCGGTGGAAAGACGATAGACGCGCCCGCCGGTCTGATCCTGCACCACGTACCAGGGCCGTCCGCGGAATACCATGCGCTCCACCGACGCGTAGGGCATCAACCGCGGCCGCAGTTGAGCCACGCTATGCCAGGACGGACTGAAAGGACTGCGCGCCACGGCCTAGAGGCCCCAGCCCCACAGGTTCAGACGCAGCCAGTCGAACAGGCCATGGAGCAACACCCAGCCCAGCTTGCGATGGCCGGTGCCGATCTTGCCGATGCCTTCCATGCCTGGCAGCAGCAGCTGCGAGTCCTGTTTAAGGCGCGCCTCGACACGATAGAAGTTGCGCCCGTCCTGGGCGGTCGCCACCGGCATGATCTTGGCGACGGTGAAAGGCATCGGTTCGCCCGCCAGACCGCTGATCACCAGCTCGCCATCCTGGCCTTCGTGTACCTGGCCAATATCGCGCTCGTCCACCTGCAGCACGACGCGGTAGCTGTGCAGCGGCGCGATCTCGAACAGCTTCTTGCCCGCTTCCAGCGGCGTGCCGATCTGCTGGCTCAGGTCGCCCGTGACGACCACGCCGTCGTAGGGCGCCACGATCCTCACGCGCGACAGCTTGTCGTCCAGCAGGTCGAGTTGTGCCTGCGCCTCGCGCAGTTGCGCGCCGACCACCTGCATCGCGGTAAGGTCGTGCCCGGCCATCGCCTCGCGCAGCTTGTTGTCGTATTGGTCGCGCTCACTGGCCCATTTCGCGCGATCCACGCGCAGGTCGTGATCGTCGAGTTGGGCCAATGGCTGCCCCTTGGCGACCGTGTCGCCGGCACGCACGTAACTGGCGGAGAGAAACCCTTCAAATGGAGCCGCGGCGACGCGCTGGATCTCGCCCTCGGTGACGGTCTTGGCGGAGACGCGATACGGCACGGGCAGAAACACGAGCAGCGCGAGCGCCAGCGCGGCGAGCAACGCGCCGGCCTTCCACAGTAGATGGCGCGGCCCGAGCAAGGCGCCGAGGAAGCGGTGCGTCTCGTCGCGCAGGCGCTGCCAGGACCCGCGTTCGGCGTCGACGCGCTGCGTCACCACCGGTGCGAGCAGCGCACCGAACGTCTCAAGCCATTTGCGCTCATCTTCGAGGAAGGGCGTGGGCGCCTCGCGCTCGATGGTTACCACGGCGACGCATTTGGCCCGCTGCGCGATGGGCAGCGAAAGCAGCCGGCCGGCACCGGTGCGCTGCAGCAGCGCGGTATGCGCCCGGAAGCTGTCCGGCGCATCGTGCTCCGGCGCCGCCGCTTCCACGGTCTGCGCGAGATCGCACGCTTCGTTCATGGTGGCGACATAGGCATGTACCAACGGCGACGACTTCTCGAATGTCGCCGCTTCCGACAAGGCTGCCAACCTGATTTCGCCATGGCGCAACAGGCCGATCGCTACCCGCGTACCGCCGAAGCGCCGGCGAAGCTCGTTGCTCAAGTCGAACAGGGCCTGCTGGAAACGCTCGTGGCGCAGTGCGACGGCCACCGCCTCCAGTACGCCCAGAGAACGCACGCTCGCGGTCAGTGCCGCATCGTGTTCGCGCCGTCCGAACAGATTGCTGAGCCAGGCGCCACCCCAGTGTAGTTCGCGCAGCAGCAGCGGCATGGTTTCGTCGTGTGCGCTCAGCTCCAGCACCACGGAGCCGGCGATGCGGTCATGCACCGACAACGGCGACGCCACATGCCACAGACCGGCTGGTTCCGGGCAAGGCTGCACCACCACGCGTCGGTCGGTCAGCGCCCGCTGCACGGCTTCGCCCATGCGCGCCATATCGCTGTTGGCCTGAGGAAACACGGCAATCGGCACGAAGTTCTGGCCGTCGGCAGATTCCACCAGGATCGCCGCCTGCACGATCGATGCAAACTTGTCGCGCAGCACGGCCAGCCAGGCATCGCAGAACTCCGCCGAGGTGCGCGCGGCGATGAAGCGCGTCCAACCGTCCACCGGCAAGGGCACCGGTGCGGATGGATCGGGCGTGACGGGCAGGGTGTTCATCGCGGCGATTGTTCCGGGTCGAGCGAAGCCGTCGTGTCGATGCCCGTGGGCGCGAAACGCTCATCCAGCTCTTCAATATCGGTAATGCTCAGGTCGCCCAGAGTGGTGCGCAGCTTGATATACGCCGTGAGCTGCTGGTAACGACCTTTGCGCATATCTCGGCGCGATGCGGCGATCTGTTGTTTCGCGGCCAATACATCGGCTTCGGTCTTCAACCCGCGTTTCTCGCCCCGTTCGGCCACGGCCAGCGCACGCTGAGCCGAAGCAATGGCAATGCGCGCGGCATGCGCCTTTGCAAGCCCAGCTCGCCAAGTGAAAAAAGACGTCTTCACATTGAGAATCGCCTGTCGTCGTGTCGCTTCCATGTCATCGCGCGCCTTGTCTCGCAGCGCGATCGCCTCGGCCACTTTGGCCGACTGCGTGCCTCCGGAATAGAGCGGCACGTTGAGCTGGAGGCCCACTGTGAAGGTGCGGATGCCATAGCCGGCCTGGCCAGGGAAATTGCCGACGTTCTGTTCGTTGTTGCCGTAGCTGGCCACCATGTCCAGCGTCGGTTGGTGGCCGGCGCGCTGCTTCGTCACTTCGTCATCCGCCGCTGCGACAGCGCGCGAAGCCGCTCGCAGGGCTGGACTACTGCTGTCGACCTGGTTAATCCAGTCATCCAGGTCGTTACCCAGTAAATCGGGCAGCTCGAACCGGTCGTCGAGGTACGGCTGCTGCAGATCCTCCGCGGAGCCGACCCATTGTTCGAGCGCCGCCAGCTTGGTCGCATGATCGGCCTCCGCCGATGCCGCGTCGGCTGCCGCCTCCTCGTACTTGGCATGCGCATCTTCAGCCTGCGGCTCGCCTTGCGCGCCGAGTTCGACCGCACGCCGGGCAATATCCCACTGCGCGCGCAAGGCGTCGCGCTGCGCGGCGGTGAACTCCATGGCATCGCGCGCCTCCATGAGGTCGAACCATGCGGAAGCGAGCTTCTGATAGAGCTGTTGCTCGGTGTCCTTAAGCTGATATTCGGTCTGACGCTCGACCTGCTCGGCCTGGTTGAGGCTTGCGCGATTGGCCGGATGCCATAAGGGCTGGGTCAGGCTGATCTGACCGGTGTCGCCGTGATAGCGGTCGTGCAAAGTACGGGTGACCTTGTCCATCGTGTCGTAACGGCGGCGATTGCCATTACTGCTGGCGGTGGCGGAAAGCTGCGGCAGCATCGCGCCGAACGCCTCGCGGGTGCGTGCGTGCGAGGCATCCAGGCTGGCCTTGGCGGCGAGGTAGCCGGGCTCGCTGTCGTGCGCTATGGAAAACAGCTCGCCCAGTGAAGTGACCGCGCTAGCCGCGCACGCCGGCAGTGCCGCTAGCGCGCCTGCGCACAACAGCGCCGTGGACAGGGCGCGGCGACGCAGCGGCGACAGTCCGAGACGTACCGGGAGCTGCTCTCTCGAGTGATGACGTTCGCGTCGCACCTCAAATCCCTTCGCTGTGCCCGGAGGGAGAGGCGGGTCCGTCGTGGACCGCAACGGCAGCCCACGCACCGGTGACCGCACGGCGCGGGCTGACGCGTACCAACGATTTCCCCCTGAAGCGCGTACATTCTGGCACTGTCCCCGGGGCTCGCCAAGGGCCGGCATGTTCAGCCTCCACCCGCCGATCCGTCGATCGCTTCGCGCCTTCGGATTTGCGTTATCATCCGGCCTCGTTACACCAGCGCGCGGCGCGCCCAGCGCCAGTCTCAGGGGGAGTCATGAAGCGCATCATGGGAGCGGCCGTACTGGCTGCTGCCCTGGCCGGCTGTCACACCACGGGCCAGAAGATCACCACGCTCGATCCGGGCAGCAGCCGCGACCAGGTGGTCGCCACGCTGGGCCGTCCGGACGCCCTGAGCACGATGGGCGATTTCGAGGTCTACACCTATCTGGCGCGGCACCGCACGCGCATGTCGGTGGTGCATACCGACTACACGGTGGTGATGAAGAATGGCCATGTCGTGCAGTTCGGGCCCGGTCTGGCGCGTCACGCGGGGCTGCACAACGTGGTGATCGTGCCGCCGGAGTCGTAAGCGTCCGGCACCTCCACGTTTCATCGTGGGTGTCGTTGCCGGGAGTAATGCACACGGCAATCTGCTTTTGTCCCGAAGAACAGGCGAACAGGGTCGTCTCGCCTGTGGGTACAGGCTACCCTGCATTGGCTATTTGGAAGACGATTGCGCTTGAATGTCCGAGGCCGCCCGGGCGACCAGGCAGGCAGTCGCGCATGTGCATAGCCAAACATTGGCGATAAAGTGCCATGCCGTTTCCCGGCACCCATGAGCGCATACGCCCATGAGCACGGTTGCGCTGGCGCTTCGGGCGCTGTCCGTCAGGTGGGTTGAAGCGATGCCTGATAGGTGAGAAAGCCATCGGGCACGCGCTCGTCGAGCGGCCCCGCCTTTCCGATCAGCTTCTTGTCCGACGAGCCCCGTACCTCGGCGGGCGTCTGCCGTCGCAGAGGTGGGTTTCCGTATGGCCGTGGTTGTCGACCAGCACGCTGATGTTCTCGTAACCGGCCGCGCGTTCCATGGGCGAGCCGGTCTGCGAGATGTGGCGCGCCATTCAACCGCCTTCGCCGGCGGACATCTGCGCCTCGACCCGCGGCCAGAGTGAGAAGGCCTGGAAGGACAGCGCCTCGCCGTGGAGATTGACGATGGCCTGCAGTACGCCGCCGATGTCGATCAGCTGCTCCGGCCAGTCAGGCAGCTTGTCGGCATACGTTGCCTGGCCGTCGACAACCGAGAATACATAGGTTGGCCGGCTGCCATCGCGATCCTTGCCGTGGGCCACCAGTACAAGTGTTCGGTCCTTGCCGTCGACCGCTTTGGCGCGGCCGAGCTCGGCGGCCGTGATGTGAGTACCGGCCGCTGCGTTGACCGCATCCTCCCGCATGGCACTGCTTTCCTCCTCCTTAAGTGCGCGCAGCGAGGCGCCATGTGTCGGTTTGGCCGATACCAGGTAATAGCCGACAGGCGCGTATGTAATCGCATCCTGCGGAATTTCGAGTTCGACCGCGGAGCCGTTCTCCACGAGCTCTGCGTGCAGGCAGGCAATAGCCTGGCTGTTGACCCAGATGCGCTTGCCATGCGTACAGGTATCGATGAAAGCTGCTGCCGTGCCCGGAGTGACATGGAATGACCGCAGCGCCATGTGGTCGTGGACGATGTCCGATGAGATCGAGAGGAAGGCGCCCTCGAAGCTGGAACGACCGTCGGCATCGGCGGCATGCAAGGCCGCGGAGCCCATCAACCCTAGGATGGCGAGCGAACTCCGCGCGAGGCGCTTCTTGATCTTGCTTGTCACGACAACCCTCCTTGAGAAAGTCCGGCCGGCTCAATCTACCCGCTTCACCGACAGCCGGGTCTGCGCTACCAGATCGTCCGGCGGCAGCAGCGGATCGGCCACCGGGGCGATCAGCCTGCGCGAGCCTGTGGGCATGGCGGCGTTGACGATCACCTCCGATTCGAGCCGCGGCATGCTCGGGTCAGGAGGGACGCCGTTGCCCGGCGTCATCAGGTCGATGCTGGCGCAGTTGGCGTTGTGCACCCATACACCGAACTCGCCGACGTAGTAGGTGTGGAAGCCCTCAACCTCTATGTTGTAGACCCGGGTCTGCAGGTAGCCCAGGGACTTGCCGAAGTTCTGCTGCTGCTCCTCGTCCAGCCACCACTCGCGGCTGCCGCTGAAGTCGATCTCGAAGCCGTCCACGCTGTGCGAGTACTCGGGCATCCAGCCGATGCCCGGTCGGTCGGTCTTGTAGATCCGCGATACTTCGAGCACGTACGCCGTGCGGCCGTCCTGCAGCTCCAGTTCCGCGCCGTCCTCGAGCAGGTCGGCGCGGGTCCAGCCGACGCCCTTCACCCAGAACGGGTGGTTGCCGGTGGCGTACTGGTAGTGGATGGCCTCATCGTCCGGCGGCGGCAGGCAGTAGCGCACGCACAGGATTTCCTTGTCCTCGTAGGAGAACGTGCGCGCTACCGGGCGATAGGCCCGTTCGCCGGTGGCATCCGGCTGCGACAGCACGCTGTCGCCGACCGTGAGCTGCTCGATCGGCACCAGACCGCGGTCGGTCCAGACCGGCGTGCCGGCAAGGGAGCCGCCAGTGGCCGGCCTTGCATCAGTCGCCATACTCATATCCGTTGCTGTAGTCGATGAGCTGGCGGACCTTCGGCGCCACCTGCCACAACGACATCGTCTTGCCGCAATCCTTCACCACCAGCGCATCCAGCAGCGCGTTTGCCGTGCGCTGCACGAAGGCCACCGGATGCGCTTCGAGTTCGCCGGCATAGCTCAGGCCCTGCGGATTCTTCACGTACAGCAGCGTGGCCGTAGTCGCGCAGGTTTCCTCTTCGTTGGTATCGAGCAGGTGCCGGTCGGGGACGAGGTAGAAGACGGTGTCGCCGCCCGGGATGTCGACGGCGCTCATGTCGGCGGAAGGATACGCGCTCTTGGTGGCGCCATTTTTCTCCAGCGTGGCTCGCATCGTTGCCATTTCCTCCGTGGAAAGCCTGCGCTCCCGGTAACGCTGCGGCGGAAAGGCAGTCGCGGCAAGCAGCACCGGCGGCGACATCACACCCTGCCGCGGCGGCTTTACCGCGGGTGTCAGCCAGAGTAGGAGCACCTCGGCCGTACTGGTCGCCTTGGCGCAGGTGTGCGGCTGCGGATCGCCGAAGATCCACAACTGGCCTTTCTTGAGGCAGGCCGCGCGGATGGCCTCGGCGCCCTTGGCAGGCAACGTGATGTTGTGGCCATCGTCGGCCGGCGAGCTGCCGCCTTCGACGCCGCCGATCGCTATCGGCGGCACCAGCGAATAACCGCTGGGATAGTCGTCGGCCAGGGCTTCGCCGGCGAACAGGATCGATGCGACGGCGAACAGGACAGGGAACAGTCGAGTGAGCTTCATGGCAAACACCGGTAATTAATGCGCCGACAGCGCATCGAGCACGGAATGCGGCTGGTCGCAGTACAGCGCCACGTGCTCGCCGGCCGCGCCCCTGCCTTGCGCAAACGCTACCTGCGCCCCGTGCGCGGACAGCGAAGCAGCGCGCTGGCAGGCCGCGGCCGCATGGGTGGCCGGTACCACGGCGAGCAGCGCGGCGGCGGTCGCCCACCGCCGGCGACCGGCGTTTTTCATTGCATGGAAGTACATGAACTCGCCAGTTGATCCGAGGCATCGCGGCAGCTTCCCGCGACGCCTCGTTACCCTCAGTTGACGCGGGATGACCACAGTGATCCTTGCGG